>JANEMG010000212.1 GCA_024511045.1 Gammaproteobacteria bacterium
CCTTGTGCCAATGAAAATGCTCGTTTAAGATGTTTCTTAGTTCGTTGATTTGTAATTGACCGCTTTTCATGTTCGCAAAACAAAAAATGGTATTTAATTACATTTCAACGAACTACGTCAATTTTCTGTGCTTTTTGTCATGTACAGAGCCTTTTCGGTTAAAAACAACGCTTCGGATTTGCATTTGTCGTCCGGGCTTCCGCCGATGATCCGGGTGGACGGCGACATACGACGCATCAATATTCCGCCGCTGGAACACAAGGAAGTCCATGCGCTGATCTATGACATCATGAACGACAAGCAGCGCCGCGACTATGAGGAATTTCTGGAAACCGATTTTTCCTTCGCCCTTCCCGGCGTGGCCAGGTTTCGTGTCAACGCCTTCAACCAGGAGCGCGGCGCGGCCGGCGTGTTCCGGACCATTCCCTCGGAAGTGCTGACGCTGGAAGACCTGGCAGCGCCGAAATTTTTCGAGGAAGTCTCCCGAAAGCCGCGCGGCCTGGTGCTGGTGACGGGGCCCACCGGTTCCGGCAAATCGACCACGCTGGCGGCAATGATCAATTATATCAACAGCACCACCTATGTACATATCCTGACCGTGGAAGACCCGATCGAATTCGTTCATGAAAGCCAGAAATGCCTGATCAACCAGCGCGAGGTGCACAGGGATACCCTGGGCTTCAACGAAGCGCTGCGTTCCGCATTGCGTGAAGATCCGGATATCATACTGGTGGGGGAAATGCGCGACCTGGAAACCATCCGTCTGGCGCTGACTGCCGCGGAAACCGGGCATCTGGTCTTCGGAACCCTGCATACCACCTCGGCGGCGAAAACCATCGATCGTATCATCGACGTCTTTCCTGCTGCGGAAAAAGACATGATTCGCTCCATGCTGTGGGAATCGTTGCAGGCGGTCATTTCCCAGACGCTGTTGAAGAAGGTCGGCGGCGGACGCATCGCGGCGCACGAGATCATGGTTGGCACACCGGCCATCAGAAACCTGATCCGCGAGGCGAAGGTCGCGCAGATGTATTCGGCCATACAGACGGGGCGGAAAGATGGCATGCAGACCCTGGACCAGAATCTCAAGGAGTTGGTGGAAAAAGGCAAAATCACCTCGAAAACCGCTCTGGTCAAGGCCGTCAACAAAGACATGTTCCGATAACGGGAGAACAGAGCTATGGATTTTAAAGCATTGCTGGAAATGATGGTGCAGCGCAAGGCGTCCGATTTGTTTATCACCGCAGGCATGGCGCCATCGATCAAAGTCGATGGCCGGGTCGAGGAGGCGGCCAGCGCCAAACTCAGCGCCGACCAGTCCATGAAAGTGGTGATGGGGATCATGAACCAGAAGCAGCGCGATGAGTTTGAGAACACCAAGGAATGCAACTTCGCCATCAGCATACCGAAACTGGGACGCTTCAGGGTCAGCGCCTTTACCCAGCGGGACTCGGCGGGGATGGTGCTGCGCCGCATCGAGAGCGAAATACCGGATGCCGAGGATCTGCATCTGCCGGCTGTCTTGAAGGATTTGATCATGCAGAAGCGCGGTCTGGTGATTTTTGTCGGTGCCACCGGTACCGGCAAGTCGACATCGCTGGCAGCGTTGATCAAGCACCGCAACCAGAACAGCAGCGGACATATCATCACCATCGAGGACCCGCTGGAATTTGTGCATCCGCATCTGGGCTGCATCGTTACCCAGCGCGAGGTCGGCATCGATACCGAATCCTATGAAGTGGCCCTGAAAAACACCCTGCGCCAGGCCCCCGACGTGATCCTGATCGGCGAAATCAGGACCCGGGAAACCATGCAGCATGCCATTACCTTCGTCGAAACCGGGCATCTGTGCCTGTCCACGCTGCACGCCAACAATGCCAACCAGGCCATCGACAGAATCCTGCATTTTTTCCCCGACGAGATGCACGGCCAGCTGTTCATGGATTTGTCGCTGAATCTGCGCGGCATTGTCGCCCAGCAGCTGATCAAGCGGGCCGATGGCCAGGGACGCTATCCAGCGGTCGAGATACTGCTGAACACGCCGCTGGTTTCCGATCTGATTCGCAAGGGGGAAGTGCACAAGCTGAAGGAGCTGATGAAGGGCTCCCGCGAGCATGGCATGCAGACCTTCGACCAGGCGCTTTTCGATCTCTATGTGGCGGGCAAGATCGGCTATGAAGATGCGTTGAATTCTGCCGACTCCAGAAATGAAGTGCGCCTGATGATCAAGCTCAATGCCGAATCGGCAGCGGCATTTTCCGATGCAGAAGGCGGCATGCAGCTCACCGAGCAGGAGGATTGATCGGGCTGAAAACCGTCCGTTGCACGGACGGTTTTCATTCGTTTCCACGCAAATCGTAATCTCAATCCCTGGTCTGAAGCAGGCAATCCGCTGCCGGGTGCAGCATTGGTCTGGCTCTCCTGCCTGGCAATCGACATCTGATCACCCCCGCAGCCCGTGGTAATGGCTGCCCTGCTGTAAAATTCTGTATCCTGCATTCGTACTTCCGTACAATTTTCAAATCTGTTCTGCAGCACTGGTAAATGCTGATTTTATTCGCAAACCTGCGTATCATTTAGCAAACTGCGGCCGGGCGCTCACATTCCGCCAGAAGACGGAAAGGACGGCCGGCTATCGAAGCGACACAGAGATTTGAACGATATGCGAAATTCCCAACGATTGCAGGCGGATCTGCTGCTGCCCTGGCTGATACTCGCCGGCATGATCATGACGCTGGCCGGCATGGTGCTGGCCTGCGAGTTTGCCGCCGATCAGATACGGCCGGTCATGGCCGCCGAGCCGCCGGTGCTGGCCAGGACGATTCTTTATGGCGTCGCCATCGTCACTTTTCCCATCACCAATCTTCTGCGTTATATCATGGTGCGGCTCAACCAAACCATGCCCGGTGAAGCGCCGGCCAAATCCCGTTATCTGGTGACCGTGCTGGTATCGCTCGGCCTGGCGGAATCGCTGGGCATCTACGGGCTGATTCTGTTTGTCATGGGGGATGACTACAACACGTTGTACATCTTCAGCCTGCTGTCCCTGCTGGCGATGTTTTTATACCGCCCCAGGCAGGATGAATACCAGTCCATCGTCGCAGCCCTCGAGCAGCAGCGTGCCGACTGATGATCTGCTGGCTGCCGCGGATCGCTGTGTCAAGTGTGGACTCTGCCTGCCCTATTGTCCGACTTACAACAAGACCGGCAATGAAAATGAATCCCCCCGCGGATGCATCGCTCTCGTCCAGGCCTGGGCCAGTCATTCCCTGCCGGCATCGCCTCGGCTGCTGACGCATATCGACAATTGCCTGTTGTGCCGGGCCTGTGAAAGGGTTTGTCCGGCAAGCGTTCCCTATGGCCGCCTGATCGATCAGTTTCGCTTACAGGCGTCGCCTGCAGTACGCACCTCCATTGCCCTGAAGTTGCTGCGGGCCATGGTCCGCAGTCCCGCCCTGATCAGAGCATCGCAACGGGCACTGGCGCTGTATCGGAGGATCGGGGCTGGGCTGGGCAAAGGGAAGAGGCTGCAGCCATTGCAACGCCTGCTGCCGGCAGCGGGCCGACCGCGCCGGAAGACAAACAAGCTGTATCGGACGACACGGGCGGTCAAAGGTGACGTGGGCCTGTTCAAAGGCTGTCTAGGCGAACTGTTGGACCCGGAAACGCTGCACGCGGCCATTGCCGTTTTGCATCATGCCGGATACAACGTGCATCTGCCGGAAGGGCAGACCTGCTGTGGCGCACTGGATTTGCACAGTGGTGAACTGCAGCAGGCCCGGAAGCTGGCCCGGACGAATATCCGTACATTCGGGGCATTGCAACTGACCGCCATCATCAGCATTGCCAGCGGTTGCGGCAGTGTCCTGCAGGAATACGAGGATGCCGGGTTTTCCGGAAAGATCGTCGATATCAGTCAGTTTCTGGTGCAAAATGCCGCCCTGGCCAATAGCGAAATCGCACCGCTGCCGGCCCGCATCGTTTTGCATTCACCCTGTTCCCTGAAAAATGTCATGCGCCAGGAAAGCGGCGCGCAGCAACTGCTGGAAATGATTCCCGAGGTACGCCTGATGCCGTTGCCGGAGGACTGCCGCTGCTGCGGTTCCGCCGGGAGCTATATGCTGGAGCATCCGGAAATGGCGCAGGCGTTGCTGGATGACCTGCTGGAAGCCGTCTGCGTCAGGGAGCCGGACTTTCTGGTCACTGCCAATATCGGCTGCGCCTTGCACATCGCTGCGGCAGTCAGGGAGCGTGGTCTGTCCATGCAGGTAGTGCACCCGGTGACCCTGATTTACCGACAGCTCCGCCATCTGGAACCTGGAGGGTTTCAGGCCGGGATATCCGGATAATTTCTGCCATGGAATATTTCCGCCATTTCCTTGCGCAGGCGGTGCTGGACGATGGCTTTTTCCTTCTCGGGCAGGGTCCCGGCGGCTGCGAACAGATAGTTTTCCAGATCGAACTCGCACAGCATCATCTTGGTATGGAAAATATTTTCCTGGTAGACATTGACGTCTAGCATCTGATAGATCTGCCGGGTGTCTTCGGCAATGTAATTCTGGATGGACGTGATGTCGTGGTCGATATAATGCTTCTGCCCGTCCACATCCCGGGTAAAACCCCGTATCCGGTAATCCATGATGACAATGTCGGACTCAAAACTGTGAATCAGGTAATTGAGCGCCTTCAGCGGGGAAATGCGGCCGCAGGTGGCAACGTCGATATCCACCCTGAAGGTGCTGATGCCGTTGTCCGGGTGGCTT
>JANEMG010000213.1:0-2261 GCA_024511045.1 Gammaproteobacteria bacterium
CGCCCCTCCTTATCCCCTTGTTTTGGCGCCAGTTAGCCAAAAAATTCACTGGCTTTTCGAGTTTTGCATTTACCTCCTTGGTATCACGATTGTCTGAATCGGCATAGAAGTTCAGACCCTTCGGTGTGATGGGGTAACCGTCCATGGAACCGTCCTGGCGGTGCGCCGGGTGGCAGCCGGCGCAGGTCCCGGTGCGGCCCTGCGCGTCGGGCAGGGGGCGGACGGTCTGGTGTACGCGGTGCAGGGCCTGGGACAGCGCGGGAACAGGCGTGTCGCCTTCGATCTTCGCGCCGGAAATGACTTCCACGACGCCCTTGGACTGCAGCACGCCGATCACGTTGTCGGCATGGCATTGCTGGCACAACACCGGATCCCGGCCCAGGCGGTTGCTCTTGGCGCGGCTGGACGGGTCGTAGTTGGCGGTGAACTGTGTGCCGTGTCTGGCATCGTGAATCTGCAGGATGGAAATGGAGGTGGCTTTCAAATCCGCCATGTAATCGGTTGCCCCCAGCCCCTTCCAGAAGGCCTTTTCCTGCTTGTACAGGGTGAATTCCCTGCCGTTGGCATTCTCGTTGGCGTGGCAGTTGGAGCAGTTGGGGACATCGATGGGATTGGTGCCGATGAATTTGACCGGTTTGCCGGAATGGCTGTCGATGACCGGTTTGCCGGTCCTGGCGTCGACCAGGCCGACCCAGGCCTCCTGGTAGGGCCGGATGTCACTCTCGACGATTTCCAGCGGACTCTTCTTCATCATGTCATCGTAGAAGGGGGTCAGCGGCAGGCCCAGAGCGTCCCAGATGCCGGGATTGGTGAGCACGATGGGGACGTTGTCCAGCACCGGCGACTTGGTGTAGACGATGGTGCCTTTTTCTCCGGTATAGTGCAGATGGCACCCTTCAGCGGACTGGGCACGGCGGCGCCGGCTGGCCCCATGTCGCGCGGGATGGGGATTTCGATGCCGATGCGTTGTTTTTCGCTGTCCTTGCTGGTGTTCTTCGGGTTGCTGCCCTTGAGGTCCTTGTAGATGTAGAGATGCGTGAAATAGGCGTTGCCGACGTTTTCATTCTTTCCGTACTTGCCGTCACCATCGACATCGTAGGGGATGTTCCAGTAGGCCAGCTTGGTGCCTTCGGAATAGGTGTTGTCGATATGGCCGTATTCCAGCTTCATGCGCTTGTCGCCATCCACCAGTACGGTGGGATCCTTGGGATCGGCCTTCAGCAGCTGCGGGAACGTGTAGGGACCGGTGGCGGTCTTGACGACCTGGCTCTGTATGGAATTGTAGGGTGGCAGTATGCAGCAATAGGAGAAATCGAAGCCGGTGCAATGCATCCCCAGTTCGTAATTGATGGTGATGTTGTAGTCGTTCTTGGGTTTCTGCTTGAACGGTACCACGCCTGCCGTGGCTGTATTGTCTGCTGCAATGATGGCGAGCAGCAGTGCGCTCAGTAATGCGATTGGAAGTTTTTTCATTTCCCCATCCCCGGTTCGTTATTGTTTTACATGAATACTCGTCCATGCGCTATCTGACAATTTCCAACTTTACAATTCAGTTGCCAGAAGTTTTTCGCGCATTTGCCCGATACAACAGACACGACGTTCAGTCTTCCAGGCTCTGGTAATATTTCCCCAGCTGCTCTATTTCCTGGTCACTGAGCTGCTGGGATATGAGGCGCATGCGGCTGTAGATATCGTTGTGCCGCTGCCCGCTCTTGTAGGCTTTCAGCGTATCCGCAAAATAGCCAGCCTGCTGCCCGGCCAGAGCCGGGATATCCATTTTCTCTCCCTGGCCCTTGCTGCCATGACAGAGGAAGCAGGGCGTCAGGATGCGTTTGCTGTCACCCTGAAAAACCAGGTGTTCGGCTTTTTCAAAAGTCTGGCCGCTGCTTTCGTGTTGCGGCCGCGGCTGGGACGCAAACCAGGCGGCGAGATCCGTCATGTCCTGTTCGCTGAGGCCCTGGGCTATCGATGACATCAAGGTGTTGACGCGTTTGTCGTCGGCATAGTCGCGCAATTGCTTGAAGGTATAGTTTGCCGATTGTCCGGCCAGCGAAGGATAGCCGGGAATGGCGCTGACGCCGTTTTCACCGTGGCAGCCGATGCAGGTTTCCGCCAGCTTCCGTCCGTTTTCCGGATTGCCGTTTTTTACCAGCTGCAGCTGTTCGGGGGTCCAGGCCACCAGCGAGGAGGGTTCTGCGACGACCAGGACCGGCAGGCAAAACAATGCCAATGCAATGATTTTTTTCATGATCAATATCCCC
>JANEMG010000213.1:2271-4756 GCA_024511045.1 Gammaproteobacteria bacterium
GCGCTGGAGCCGAAAGTATCCATAAAAAAGAACTGCAGGATCGGGTAGCCGAACGCGACCAGCATGTAGACGGCAATGACCGTGTTCCAGACCTTGAAATCATTGAGCAGTTCGGGAAGTTTTTGTACAGGGTGGATGGGCTCGGCATATTCGACTTCGCCCTGGACGGCTTCGGCATTCTCGTTCAGCTGGGTCATGGCCAGGTTGTAGATGAACAGGCAGGCGGAAACCAGCAGCACCAGGCCGCCGGCAATCATCGCCAGTTCATAGGGGTCCCAGGTCAAAGTCAATACCGTGTTGTAGACGACATCGGAAATACGCCGGGGCTGGCCCAGCAGTCCCAGGACGTGCCAGGGCGTGGTCAGTATGGCCATGCCGAAGAACCAGGTCCAGAGCTGGATCAGCGCCAGGGGGCGGGAGAACAGCTGTTTGCCGGTCAAAAAGGGCCAGAGGTAATAGGCGATGGCGAAATACATGATCACCGTGGTGCCGGCGAAAATCAAATGGAAATGTCCCGGAACCCAGGCGGTATTGTGAATCATCGCATTCATCGCATAGCTGGCGTTGACCAGTCCGCCGAAGCCGCCGAAGATCAGCATCAGCAGCGACAGGATGACCGCAAGCACCATGGGATTGGTCCACGGCAGGGTGCCGATCCAGCCGAACAGGCCCTTGCCGCCGCGCAGGCGACCGGCAATTTCCAGCGAGGCGATGACCGTGAAGCCGGTCAGCAGGGTGGGCAGAGAGACGATGAATGTTCCCAGACCATGGAACAGCTTCCAGCCTGCCGCCTGTTCCGGATCCATGTACAGATGATGAAAGCCGATGGGCAGACTGAACACCACCAGCACGATGAATGCCGCGCGCGCCGCCTCGTCGCTGAACAGGAATCCTCCCGCCTGCCTGGGCACGAAAACATAGAAGGCGGTATAGGCAGGAATCAGCCAGAAATACACGATCGGATGCAGGGTCCAGGCGAACAGCGTTCTCGCCAGTCCCGCATCGATGGTATCGGCCCAGCCAAGAACCCAGGGTATGATCTGGAACAATACTTCCATGGCCACGCCGGCACTGGTCCACAACCACAGCAGCGCGTTGGCCGTGGTCGCGAACATCGCCAGCGGCACGGGCTTGCCGGGGTTGGCTCGTTTCCATTGATACATGGTCATGATCATCACGACGCACCAGGCCCAGGAGCCGACGATCAGCAGGGTTGCGCCGAGATAGAAAACAGAGTGGGCATGAATCGGCGGGTAGAAGGTATAGAGTACCGATGCCTTGCCGGTGAGCAGCGGGATCGCGGCCAGCACGGTGCCCAGCAGCGCTACCCAGAAGCCTGCCCAGGCCAGTTTTCTGTTCCAGAGCGGCATTTTCAGGCTGGTGGTGGCGGTATAGTAGCCGAATCCCATGATGAAAAAGGTCGTCAGCACGTAGGCCATCAACACGCCATGGGTGCTGACCGAGGCGAAATACACTGACGGCGACTGCAGCGCCGGTATGAAGCCGCTGCGTTCCAGGACCTGGTATTCGCCCATGAAGCAGGCCAGGATGAAGGCGATGAAAGCCACCCAGAGATGGCTCAGTGCCAGTTTTCGTTCCAGCATATCATTCATCGTTCAGGTCTCCTTCGGGTTTGTTGGCGGCCGGGGGCGTCCAGTGCTGCTTTGCCACCACCGTCACCTTGCTCCACATGTGATCGTGGCCGAGTCCGCAGTATTCGTTGCACAGAAAGGGATAGTCGCCGGGCTTGGGCAGCACCGTGTTGACTTCGGAGACATAGCCCGGAACGATCATGGTGCTCATGTTGGTCATGGGCATGTGCACGCCGTGCAGGACATCGATGCTGGCCCAGCGGAATTTCAACGGCGTATCGGCCGGTACGGTGATGTGCTTGGGGAAAAAGCTGTAGCGGCCGGCGACCATTCTGACGATGATATTGCCGTTGTCATCCACCTGCACGCCCAGGTTGTCCTCGGCGAATTCCTCGCTCAGGTGCAGCCGCGCGGAATCGATGGTTTCCACGTTGCTGGGGGCGTTGACGCCATGAAACAGGGCGTCGAACAGGATGACCGAAACGAACAGCGCGGCGATGCCCAGCGAGATGTAGGCCCATTTTCTTTCTAAGGGATCGATATGCATGGCATGCCTCAATCGACGAAACCACGGGGCATGAAGACACCGAAGTACAGGAAAATCCAGGCAACGACGAAGCCGATGCCGACGGTCAACATGAGCACCCAGGTGCCGATGGGTGGGCTCTCCAGGATGCGTTTACGTTCTTCTTCGCTGATGGGTTGCATGTCGAGTCCTCGTTGATTGCGAAAGGATTTTTTGAGGTGAACCTGCCGGAAGCATATCAGGGAAAGCGGCAGTCCGCAGCAAAAACTGGAATATTAGAGAGGTAAATGCAAAACTCGAAAAACCAGTGAATTTTTTGGCTAACTGGCGCCAAAACAAGGGGATAAGGAGGGGCGTGTCTGGTGCC
>JANEMG010000470.1 GCA_024511045.1 Gammaproteobacteria bacterium
CCATGTCCCGCAGAAAAACATCGGGCACATCACGCCCATTCAGGCGCTTAAGGATTGGCACAAAAAACAACCGGAATTATTCAAAAAGAAAATCTATGATCTATCGGGACTTGACAGCAACACTCGGAGGAGTACACCATGGCACTGAACGACTGGGTTCTGGCGCATGAAGTCCAGATACGTCTGGGATTCTTTTTTGGCATTTTCGCCATCATGGCGGCATGGGAACTGGTGGCTCCCCGCCGCAGGCTGATTGCTTCCAAAGCCATCCGCTGGGGCAATAACCTGGGGCTGGTGTTTCTCAACAGCCTGGTGCTGCGACTGCTGTTTCCTGCCGCGGCCGTGGGCGTTGCTGCCGTTGCCCATGCCCGGGGCTGGGGGCTGTTCAACTATTACCCCATCAGTTTTCCCCTTGCCGTAATCGTCTCGGTCATCATCATGGATGCGGTCATCTATCTGCAGCATGTCATGGTACATGCCGTCCCCCTGCTGTGGCGGCTGCACCGGGTGCATCATGCCGATCTGGACTATGACGTGACCACCGGGGCACGCTTTCATCCCCTGGAAATCATCCTGTCCATGCTGATCAAGTTCGCCACCATCCTGCTGCTGGGTCCACCGGTGGTGGCGGTCGTGATCTTCGAAGTGCTGCTCAACGCCACGGCCATGTTCAACCACGGCAATGTAAAGCTCCCCGCTCCTGTCGACCGGGTGCTGCGCTGGTTCGTGGTGACCCCGGACATGCACCGGGTGCACCACTCGGTGGAAGATGATGAGGCCAACAGCAATTTCGGCTTCAACCTGCCCTGGTGGGATCGCCTGTTCGGCACCTATCGCGACCAGCCCCGTGACGGACATGAAGGCATGACCATCGGCATCCACAAATACCGTGACCCGAAACAGGTCAGCTGGCTGCCGGGCATCCTGCTGTTCCCTTTCCAGGGGAAAATAACCGGCTACGCCATCAACCGCCGCGAGTGGGACAGCAGCAGTGAACCATAGGCTGCTGCGCTGGCTGTTGCTGGTTGTCATTGGTGCAGGTATCGTGCTGGCCGTTGTCTACCGGGATCGTTTCGACGCCCAGGCGCTGACGCTGTGGGTCGACCAGGCAGGCAGCGCCGGGCCGCTGCTGTTCATGGCCATCTACGCCGTCGCCACGGTGCTGTTTCTGCCGGGTTCGGTGCTGACCCTGGCCGGCGGTGCGCTGTTCGGCCCCGTGCTGGGCACCTTCTACAACCTTACCGGCGCGACCATGGGTGTGGCGCTGGCTTTTCTTGTCGCACGCTATCTTGCCTCTGACTGGGTAGAGAAGAAGACCGCCGGTCGCCTGCAGCAGCTCAAGCAGGGTGTGGAACAAGAAGACTGGCGGTTCGTGGCCTTTGTACGACTGGTGCCCCTGTTCCCCTTCAATCTGCTCAACTACGCACTGGGGCTGACGCGCCTGAAGTTCTCTCACTATGTCATCGCCAGCTATGTGTTCATGCTGCCCGGCGCCTTTGCCTACACCTATCTGGGTTATGCCGGCCGCGAAGCCATCGCAGGCGGAGAGGCCGTCGTACAGAAGGGCCTGCTGGCATTGGGCCTGCTGGCCATGGTGGCTTTTCTGCCGCGCCTAGTTTCTTGGTTCAGACGGGACAACCGGCTGTCTCTGGAATCACTCAAACAACAGCTCGACGCAGACAACGGCCTTCTTCTGCTGGACGTGCGCAGCAGTCAAGACTTCAACCAAGTGTGTCTTCGGCCTCGTGATAGATTTTGGGACATCCCAGTCCCCAAAATCGACTCGGCCTTTGACAACCTATTGGTGCCCCAGCCGTCCTGGTCACCAAGCACTACGCAACAA
>JANEMG010000214.1 GCA_024511045.1 Gammaproteobacteria bacterium
ACAAGCAGATCATCGACAACATGCGTGCGGAAATGGCGAAAGCCTGATCCGGATAGTCATGCAGCCGCCGTCATCGGGCGGCGGCTGCATGATCCTGTATTTATTCACCAATCCAGGGCATCCGTCCTGGTCCACCGCAATCACATCAACGGCAGAATCTGCTCCAGAAGCTTGCCATTGGTCACCAGAATCTGTTTCGGAAAGATCCCTGGATTGCCCTTGAAGTCCGTCACCGTCGCGCCAGCCTCCATGGCGATCAGGGCACCTGCGGCCACGTCATAGAGATTCAGCTCCTGTTCCCAGAACGCATCGACCTGGCCATCGGCCACCATGCAGATATCCATTGCCGCCGATCCGAAACGGCGCTGCCCAGTGGTTTTCTGGGCGATTCTGCAGAAACGCTGCAGGTTGTTGTCCTCCAGATAGTTGCGCAGGCAGGCAAAACCGGTGGCAACCATCGAATCACCAAGATTCTGTTCCCCGGACACCTTGATGGGCATGCCATTTTTCCAGGCGCCCATGCCCTTTTCCGCGCAGTAATAATCATCCACGGTGGGCACGTAGACAGCACCAAAGACAATTTCGCCGGCAATCTCCAGCGCGACGCTGATGGACCAGAAATACTGACCCTTGGTGAAGGAATGCGTGCCGTCGATGGGATCGACGATCCAGCGGTTGGCTTGGTTTTCGCTCTGTCCGCTTTCCTCTCCCCAGAAGCCGTATTGCGGATATTCCCTGGACAGCGTCTCCTGCAAAAAGGCCTCGACTGCGACATCCGCTTCAGTGACCAGGTCCCGGGAGCTCTTTTTCGTGACCTCCAGGTTTTTCAGATCGTTGAAATAACCCAGAGCGATCGCCCCCGCTTCCCTGATCACTTTTTCCAGCAGCTCGCGTGAAATATACATTGCTAAACCCTGTTTCTGACAAAGTGGCGAACGATACCCGTTGCCAGTGGTTTTTGCAAGACATTCAGGACAGCCGGCCAAACACAGACAGACTCTTGTGCTGCCGAAGGGCTCGTCATTCCGTCATACATCGGACCAGGCGGTTCAGCAATAGCATGCAGCCCTACGCAACCGCGCCGCTGCCGGAAATAATGTCGGCGTGTTCACAATTCACCGACAAACATCGCCGATCGGCTGCAAGCTGTTCATTTAACGTATAGAATTGATATCAGGTCAACAACCCCGGGGGACATACCATGAACGTCAATTCAGCAGCATCCAGCGCACTCAACCTGATCAACAGCAGTCAGCACAGAGCCGAAAATGTGGCACAGGAAATTGCCTCGGCATCGATAAAGAACGATGAAGTCGGCGGTTCAGAAGTAAAAGCAGACGACCTGTTCAAGCCCATCATCAGCCTCAAGGAAGCCGAACTGGAAGCCAAGGCCGGGGCAAAAATCCTGCAGACAGAACGGGAAAGCATTGGCGCGATACTCGATATCAAGGCTTGAAATTTTCGCTCCGCATCCGGCACATCTGTTTTCAAAGCACTGCAAATTTACATCATACCGGCAAGGATGCCGGCTATCCGCGCACAGGGATGTTTGTGCGAAACCCCCAAACAGACATTCAAGCACCCTTGGAAATCGCGGCTGGAGCTGCTCTCATGCCTCGCGTTCTACAACATCGTTACAGGCTCACTTGGACCGGGATGTCCAATGCTCTGATCTGTCTGGCAAAGTCATGCAATTCTTCAGGCGGCACCTTGACCAGACGCTCCGCCTCGGGCTGTTGTGACGGTCTCGCCAGAGTATAGAGCAGCACGCCCTGCAGCGTGGTTTTTTCCAGTATTTCACTCAGCAATTGCAAATAGGCGCGTCTTTCCCGAATCATGAAATCCCGGTCGTCGAGGTCGATCAGGCAGGTCTGAAGCCAGGTCGGGCACAGCTTCGCCGACAGCAGCAGATTATCGACCACGTTTTGCCGGGAGATCGCCGCATGGTTCACCAGCCTGCGCCCTTCCGGCGTGGCGCTGTCGATTTTGAACCAGACCTGGCCGCCATGGCCCTGCAATTGCTGCAGCCCTTCCTGCACCTCTGGGCGATGCATCAGGCTGCCATTGCTGATCAATACGAACGGGCAGGCATCCTGCCCCAGCACTTCCTGCATCACGCGTCCGATCAGGTCCACTGCCGGAGAAAATTGCCTGGAACTGGTGGGTTCGCCATTGCCGGAAATGGCGATGTCCCTGATCTGGCGCAACTCCCCAGGCACCTGAAAACGCTCGTAGAAATCCCCCTGCAGCACATCCTGCAAGAAAACGCGCAGTTCCTCCTCCAGCAGCGCCAGGTCCAGTTCAGGGGCGCTGCCCCGCACCAGGCCGGGGACCTGACAATAGATGCAACGCCAGTTGCAGGCATTGTTGGTGTTGAAATTGATGCCCACCGACAATCCTCCCGCACGCCGTGACAACACCGGATAGACATATTGCAAACCGGCGGCGTCGCGGCTGTGATCTGTAGTGGTCAGTTTGCTGTTCATGCTGTTTTTCTGAAACATCGATTGCGCGGCACAAATTTCATAAAATATGGTATTCTAAACCGCTCAACGATCTTTGATTTCTTTTTTTGTAACTACTCACCCATAGCAAAAAAGCCCCTATGGGTGGTCTGTGGAGGAAGTGTCTTTGGCAGGGATGCCAAAGTCAAGCCTGCAGGGATGTATTCACGGCGTCTTCCGGAACAGACTACCCATAAGGGCCCGAGTAGTTACTTTTTTTATCGACTTAAATAATGGAGCAAACGAATGAGTGAAAGAATTGTCATGCGTACCGGCGAGGCTCTGGTTGCGGGTGGACCTCCTGGCACGGCGGCTGAACCTGAAATCGTCATTGGTGAACTGGACGGTCCTGTCGGCACGGCGCTGGCCACCCTGACCGGGGACCAGGTCCAGGGCCACTCCCGGGTATTCGCCATCCTGAATACCGACATTCAGGTGCGGCCGGTCACGCTGATGGTCAGCAAGGTGACCGTCAAGGGAAAAATGGCTGCCCGCTACACCAACATCCTGATGGGCACCGTCCAGGGGGCCATTGCCAATGGCGTACTGGATGCCGTGCGCGCCGGCGACATTCCCAAGGAAAAAGCCAACGATCTGGGCATCATCGTTTCGGTCTGGCTGAACCCCAGCGTCGCCAGCGACGACAATCTCGATCATCAGATCCTGTTCGACATCCATCGCAAGGCCACCGCGCAGGCGATTCACAAGGCGATGACCAACACCCCGGATATCGACTGGCTGCTGGACAACCAGGACAAGATCACCCACAAATATTTCCAGATGGGCCTGGACGGAAAGATCTAAACCAGCACGATCTGCAAAGACTCTCCGATACCATGCCAAACCCGGCACTTGCTGCCGGGTTTTTTTCTGTCCTGCGGGTGTAACTACTCACCCATAGTAAAAGCAGCCCCTATGGGTGTGGTCTGTGGAGGAAGTGTCTTTGGCAGGGATGCCAAAGCCAAGCCTGCAGGGATGTATTCACGGCGTCTTCCGGAACAGACTACCCATAGAGGCCCGAGTAGTTACTCCCGCGGAAAGGTCAGATTCTGACCAGCACCTCGCCGCGGCCAAGTTCCGCCATGTCACCACCATAGCGCCTGACCCGGTTGAATGCCTCCCCGGCATCGGCAAAGCGGGAATCGAGTCCGCGAAAGGAAGCAAACAATATCGGCAGAAAAGACAGCGTATGCGCGCCGCAGTCGTTGAAGCCCGCGGACAGCATGGGCTGACGCCATAACAGCAGCGTGCCCCGGCGCATCGCATAGCCCGGGTAGCGGCCCGTCTGGCCCATCACGGCAATGGTTCCCGCGGTCATTCTGGAGCCGCAATAGTCACCGGCATCGCCTTCGATCAGGATATTTCCGCGGCGCATATGGTCCCCGGCGCGCGCTCCGACATCGCCCTTGACCAATACCGTCCCGCCCTTCATGCCCTGCTTGTTGCCCGGCAATGCCGCGCCCAGGAAATCGCCGGCGTTGCCATCGATCTGCAGGTAGCCGTTCTTCATTTCACAGGCGGCGAACATCCCGGCATCCTGGCTCACCTTGATGACACCGCCCTGCATCGCCATGCCCAGATAGGCGCCGGCGCTGCCCTGCACGGTGATCTGCCCGCCCTGCAGTTCCCTGCCGATGAAATCCAGCTTGGCGAAACTGTTGGCGATGACGATATGCTGCGCATCGCTGCCGGAAATGCTGAACAGGGCATCGACGCGGATTTTGCGCTTGCCATTGATCAGTTCGATGGCGGCGATATCGGCAGGGTCCAGCCCTTCCAGCCGCTGGCAGACCAGCGGCGACATATCCACCCGCTGCGCAGGCCGGTGCTTCAGGGCAAAGGTCATTGCGCTCATGCCATGATCTCCTGCAAATGAAAATGAAACGGCCCCAGCTTGCCGCCGTAGTTGCCGGCGCTGATACGCCGGATGCCATTTTCCGCACCGAGATCGCAGACCGCCTGGATGCCGACGCGCATCGCCTGGTCGATATCCTCCTTGCTCAGACCATCGATGACGATCTCCATCACCGATTCCACCTCCATGGACAGCTCACTGTTGCACATGCCCTTCAGAGTGGGGCAGAAACTGTCGTTGGTGGAAGCGCTGAGCGCCGCGTATTTCGACCCCACCTTGGAGCCGGAGCGCACCACGCCGCCCGGAAAGGGCATGATCACGTTGGCTATCTTGCGCATTTCCGCGATGGCCGCCTCGCAGGCCGCCAGGGCCTGCG
>JANEMG010000471.1 GCA_024511045.1 Gammaproteobacteria bacterium
GCCAGGGTTTGCCCCAAACCCGGCAATCCCCCCGGAAATTCTCTGGTCACTGTGCTGCTGCGCATGGTGGCTTGAATAATTTCTGGGAAACTTCAGTCACTGAAGAGCCAAACTTTCTGATGATGTGCGCAGGGACCTGAGAACGTAGCATGACTCGATCAGAAGAAGAAACAGCATCGGTCACCTGATTCCACTATTTCAAACCCAGCAGCCTGATAAGCAAGAAATCCGCAATTCAGGACCGGCCCTTTTAGAGAGAGTCAGCAAGGCTTGTCGGGTTACGCTGCCGCTAACCCGACCTACATTTTCCGCTTTTCTTATATGCGGGGTGGCCAGATTTATGCGGATTTTTCATGCCATCCAAATTTGGAGACGGCTATCTCAAATAGCTCAATCAAATCCCCTGGCATCTTCCGGCTGTTTGCCGAACAGGGGGTACGGGGCAATCCCATAGTGCTCGGGATAGCAGCAGACGTCGATGAAATACCCCTGCCGGCGGGGGCTCCTGGACTGGCAGCCCCGGGCCCGAAACGACGGGAAGTCATGATCGCCGCCCCGTTATTTTCGCCGGAACGGCAGGGCCGGTGACGTGATGTCAGGCGTCATGCTCCGACAAATCTTTCCAGACGCCGTATTCCTTCTTCGAGCCGGTGCATTGCCGTCGTATAGGCAAAACGGATATGCCTGTGCGGGGCATTGCTGCCGAAATCCTTGCCTGGCGTCACGGCGCCCCCTTCCTGCTGCAGCAGATCCAGGGCGAACTGATAGCTGTCCGCGGTGAATTTGCTGCAGTCCGCATAGATATAGAAGGCGCCTTCCGGTCTGCTGGCAATGGCGAAGCCCAGCCTGCGTAATTCCTGGTAGAGAAATTCCCCACGGCGGGCAAATTCAGCGGCCCTGTTTTCCAGTTCCTCGAGGTTTTCTTCGGAAAAAGCCGCCAGGGCGGCATGCTGGGAAAGTGATGGCGTGGAGATAAAAATATTCTGTGCCAGCCGCTGCACGGCATCGCAATAGGCTTCCGGAACGATCAGCCAGCCAATCCGCCAGCCGGTCATGGCAAAATATTTGGAAAAGCTGTTGATCACGAACACCCGGTCGCTGAACTGCAGTGCGCTGGCAGCGGCACTGCCATGGACCAGACCATGATAGATTTCATCCGAATACAGGCAGCCTTCCCTGCCGTTCACCAGCTCGACACACTGCTGCAGGTCCTTCGCAGCAATGACGGAGCCGGTGGGATTGGCGGGGGATGTGATCAATACGCCGCGTGTCCGCTTGCCCCAGTGCTGTTCCAGCAGCTGTGCGTTCAGCTGGAAATCAGTTCCCGCATCGACCGGAATCATGCGCGTGACAGCATCGAAAAAACTGATGAAATTGCTGTTGCAGGGATAGCAGGGATCGGTCATCAGCACCTCGTCCCCTGGATTCAGGGAGACGCCCAGGGTGAGCAAAAATGCCCCCGAGGCACCCGGGGTAATGAATATCCGCTGTGGATCAACATCGACGGCGTATTGCCGCTGGTAATACTGCGCTATTTTTTCCCGCAGTTCGGGCATCCCGGCGGCCGGTGTATATTTGATCTGTCCCTGCTGCAGAATCTCGACACTGGCCCGTATCACGGGATCCGGTGTGGCAAAATCGGGTTCGCCGATCTCCATGTGCACGATATCCCGCCCCTGACTCTCCAGTTTCCTGGCTTTTTGCAACAACTCCATGACATAGAGCCATATGCAAAACTAAAAATTGATTTTGGCTGGTTGAATGCTGCGCACCCTGTGGATGCGAATGATTCTCAATAATTACGTATTTCTATGGTGGATCCATTCTCCCGTCCAATAT
>JANEMG010000015.1 GCA_024511045.1 Gammaproteobacteria bacterium
CGCAGCTTTGGTGTTGTACGGGCTTGTGGATGGATAACCATGGCGTTATGCTTCCTCCAGGATTTGCGTGAGCCAGTCGTTCAATATCTGGCGGGTTCGGAACAAAGGATAGCTCCTTTTGGGAATATAATCACATGGTACCCGGCATCAG
Source organism: Gammaproteobacteria bacterium (assembly GCA_024511045.1). Taxonomy (GTDB): domain Bacteria; phylum Pseudomonadota; class Gammaproteobacteria; order Methylococcales; family Methylomonadaceae; genus JANEMG01. Next base: position 152 of record JANEMG010000015.1, read on the forward strand.
GCCAGTTTGCCATGACACTGCTTGTATTTTTTTCCGGAACCACAGGGACAGGGTTCGTTGCGTCCCACTTTTTTTCCGGCCCGAACGAAGGGCTGGTGCTGCTCCTGCTGCTCCTGCCGGCTAGCAGACTTCTGCTGCACGTCTTCGGGCAGCGGCTCATCCAGGGCCTGCGCCTCGGCATGCTTGAACTGCAGATTGCCAACCGGCTGCTGGCGCTGCTCGTCGAGCGCCTGAACATCCTCTTCGCGATTGACCTTGACCTTGGACAGGATGCCGATGGTTTCATATTTGATATGGTCCAGCAGGCTGGTGAACATTTCAAAGGCTTCACGCTTGTATTCCTGTTTCGGGTCTTTCTGCGCATAACCCCGGAAATGAATGCCCTGGCGCAGATGATCCATCGCCGCCAGATGTTCTTTCCAGCTGTTGTCCAGCATCTGCAGCAATACCGATTTTTCGAAATGGCGCATCACTTCCGGTGACAGCTGCTGCTCCTTCTCCCGGTATTTCTGTTCCAGGATCTCCAGGATTTTTTGCCGCAGCGTCTCCTCATGCAGGGAATGGTCCTCCTCCAGCATCCTGCGCAGCGGGATATCGGCATCGAACTCCTCGCGCAGGTGGTCTTCCAGACCCTTGATGTCCCACTGTTCCTCCATGGTTTTCGGTGGAATATAGCGGGTGATGACATCATTGACGACATCCCTTCTGATGGCGCTGATGATGTCGGAAATATCCTCCGCCGCCATCAGTTCGTTGCGCTGCGCGTAGATGACCTTGCGCTGATCGTTGGCGACATCGTCATAGGCGAGGATCTCCTTGCGGATGTCGAAGTTGCGCCCTTCGACCTTCTTCTGCGCGCCTTCGATGGAACGCGTCACCCAGGGATGCTCGATGGCCTCGCCTTCCTCCATGCCCAGCTTCTGCATCAGTCCCGCCACCTTCTCGGAGGCAAAGATGCGCATCAGGTCGTCTTCCAGGGACAGATAGAAGCGCGTCGAGCCGGGGTCCCCCTGTCTGCCGGAGCGCCCCCGCAGCTGGTTGTCGACGCGTCGGGACTCATGCCGCTCGGAGCCGATGACATGCAGGCCGCCACTGGCGATGACCTGTTCATGGCGGTCCAGCCAGGCGCCGCGCACTTTTTCCTTTTCCTCTTCCGTGGCATCTTCACCCAGCGCGGCCAGTTCCGCGTCCAGGTTGCCGCCCAGCACGATATCGGTGCCGCGGCCAGCCATGTTGGTGGCGATGGTGACCGCCCCGGGGCATCCCGCCTGTTCGATGATATGCGCTTCCCGCTCGTGCTGCTTGGCATTCAGCACTTCGTGCTTGATGTTCTGTTTCTTCAACAGCGAGGAAAGCAATTCGGAATTCTCGATGGACGTGGTGCCGACCAGGACCGGCTGTCCCCGGGATATGCAGTCCTTGATATCCTCGACGATGGCCTGGAATTTTTCCCGGGCGGACAGATATACCAAGTCCCCCTTGTCATCACGGATCATGGGCCGGTGCGTGGGAATCACCACGACTTCCAGGCCATAGATCTTCTGCAGCTCGAAGGCCTCGGTGTCGGCCGTGCCGGTCATGCCGGACAGCTTGTCATAGAGACGAAAATAATTCTGGAAGGTAATGGATGCCAGGGTCTGGTATTCCTCCTTGATCTTGACCCCTTCCTTGGCCTCGATGGCCTGATGCAGACCATCGGACCAGCGTCTGCCGGTCATTATCCGGCCGGTGAATTCGTCGACGATGACCACTTCGTTGTTCCTGACGATATAGTCGACATCCCGGTGAAACAGCACATGGGCGCGCAGTGATGCGTTCAGATAATGCATCAGGCGGATATTGGTGGCATCGTACAGACTGCCGCCCTCTGCCATCAGTCCGTGCTCGACCATCAGGCGCTCGACGCGTTCATGGCCTTCCTCGGTCAGGTAGATCTGCCGGTTTTTTTCATCGACGGTGTAATCGCCGGGGCCATTCTCCTGTTCCTGTTTGTTCAGGAACGGAATGATCTCATTGACCTTGTGATAGATATCGGTGTTCTCATCGGTGGGGCCGGAGATGATCAGCGGCGTCCGGGCTTCGTCGATGAGTATGGAATCCACTTCGTCGATGATGGCGTAATTGAGGTCCCGCTGCACTTTCTGCGCCAGGCTGTAGGCCATGTTGTCGCGAAGATAATCGAAGCCGAACTCGTTGTTGGTGCCATAGGTGATGTCGGCGGCATAGGCCTCTCGCCGGGTTTCGCTGTCCAGGTCACTGACGATGACGCCGGTAGTCATGCCCAGAAATTCATAGATCTTGCCCATCCAGGCCGCGTCGCGCCGGGCCAGATAGTCGTTCACGGTCACGACATGCACGCCCTTGCCCGGCAGCGCGTTCAGATAGGCCGCCAGGGTCGCCACCAGGGTCTTGCCTTCCCCGGTCTTCATTTCCGCGATCTTGCCATCGTTGAGAATCATGCCGCCGATCAACTGCACGTCGAAATGGCGCATCCCCAGCACCCGGGTGGAAGCCTCCCGGACCGTGGCGAAGGCCTCGGGAATCAGTTTCTCTAGGGTCTCGCCCTTCTCCAGCCGCTCACGGAACTCCACGGTCTTGGCGGCCAGTTCCGCATCGCTCAGTTTTTCGTATGCGGGAGCCAGCTGGTTGATTTTTTTCACCAGCCGCATTTTTTTCTTGATCAGCCGCTCGTTGCGGCTGCCAACGAATAATTTTACTAGCTTACCCAGCATTCTTGTTTCCGGTTTCCAATACGTTATAGTAAGGTGGTGGCAGGAAAAAACGCATTCATGACAGAAAGCGCTGGCCAACCAATCCAGCCCTACAAAAAAATCGTTCGATTATATAGGAAAGCACATTAAATGACCAGCCAATTTCCCTAGCCCCCGATGCCTCGCGCCCAAACAGAGCTTCCTGCCCGAAAGCGGCTTTTCAGGACTTTCAGCAGCCTCCTGAAGACCGCCCGCAGTCCAGCATTTTTTATTATTATTCCGGCACTTGCGCTTTCGACAACAACACAGGCCAGCCGTTCCGAGAGCCTGCCCAACGCCATGAAATATCCCCAGACACTACAATCCAGACTCGATGCGGCCCTGAAGCAGAAGGGCCCCGGCTACCGCCCCCGCACCCGGCATCTTCACGATGGCCGGCCCCTTTACACCAACCGGCTGATTCTCCAGGACTCGCCCTATCTGCTGCAGCATGCACACAACCCCGTCGACTGGCATCCATGGGGGGAGGAAGCCTTCGCTCAGGCCCGGGAGCAGAACAAGCCGGTGTTCCTGTCCATCGGCTATGCCACCTGCCACTGGTGCCATGTCATGGAAGAGGAAAGCTTCGAAAACCCCGCTGTCGCCAGAATCCTCAACGCGCATTTCATCGCCATCAAGGTGGACCGGGAGCAGCACCCCGATGTCGACCAAGCCTACATGACCGTGGTGATGATGATCTCCGGGCATGGCGGCTGGCCGATGTCTTCCTTTCTGACCGGCGACGGCAAGCCCTTTTTCGGTGGAACCTATTACCCTGCGGCGACTTTCATCGACCTGCTGAACAAGATCCACGCCGCCTGGGAAGACCGGCATCAGGACATCATCGTGCAGGCAGAGCAACTGGCCAGCGCCGTACAGATGGCCAATGCCACCCGGGCCCAGATCGATACGCTGGGCATGCAGGCCGTCGATGCCGCCGTCGAGCAGGTTCTGGAGCGCTACGACCGCAGCAACGGCGGTTTCAGCGATGCGCCCAAGTTTCCCAACGAACCCTTGCTGCTGCTGTTGCTGCAGGCTGCGGAGCGGCGTCCAGGGGAACAGCTGCCGCAGGCTTTGCAGCACACCTTGTCGGCCATGGCCCAGGGCGGCATCCATGACCAGGTCGGCGGCGGTTTTCACCGCTATGCCACCGACAGCCGCTGGCTGGTGCCGCATTTTGAAAAAATGCTCTACAACCAGGCCTATCTCGCTCGTGTCTATGCCCGGGCCTGGCGACTGACCGGCGATCCACTGCACGCCCGTGTCGCGCGCCAGACCCTGGATTACGTGTTGCGGGAAATGACCAGCGCAGAGGGTGGCTTTTACTCGGCGACCGATGCCGACAGCGAAGGGCATGAGGGCAGCTATTTCGTCTGGTCGAAAAAAGAGATCGAAAAGCTGCTCGCAGCGGCTGATGCCGCCTTTGTCATCGAACTGTTCGGCGTTACCGCTCAGGGAAATTTCGAGGGGAAAAATATCCTGCATCTGCCCGTGTCGCTGCAAGAAGCTGCGACACGGAAAAACATCCCCCTGCAGCAGCTGCTCGACCGGCTGGACCCGCTGCTGCTGTCATTGAGAGAGCACCGTGAAATGCGCACGCCTCCCCTCACCGACGATAAAGTCATCACCGCCTGGAACGGCATGCTGATCACGGCCCTGGCCGAAGCCGGCGACATCCTCAAGGAACCCCGCTATAGCGACGCCGCGCAACGCGCCGCCGATTTTCTCTGGCGCTCCCAGCGTCCCGGACGCGGCATCCTGTGGCGGGTAAACCTGCAGGGCCAGGCATCGATTCCCGGCCGGCAGGATGACTATGCGCATTTTTGCGAGGCGCTGCTGGCCCTGTACGATCTCGACGGCAATCCACTGCGCCTGCAGCAGGCCGCCGAACTGGCGGACGAGATGCTGGACAAGTTTCTCGAGGCTTCTTCCGGGGCGCTGCTCATGGGGCAGGATGAAATCCTGTTCACACAGCCCAAGGATGGGCATGACGGCGCCCTGCCCTCCGGCAATGCCGTCGCGGTGCGCGTATTGTCCAGACTCGCCAGACGCACCGGCAAAGCGGAATATGCGGACAGCGCCGGAAAAATCCTGCAGGCTTTTTCCGGCGACATCGCCCAGCAGCCTTCAGCCTATGCCTACATGCTGGCGCAGCTCGATGAACGACTAAACGGGGAATCGGGGCCGCACCAGTATGCCGCCGGAGGCGCGATCAGAATCACGGCCAGATGTGAAAATCTGTTTACCTTGGCCATCTCCATCGATATTGCCGAGGGCTGGCACATCAATGCTCACCAGCCACTGCAACAGGACCTGATCGCCACTGCCGTAGAACTGCAGGAGCAGTCTCCCTGGCAGTTGCAGGAGGTCCATTATCCCGAAGCTGCGCTGGAAAAGGTTCGTTACCAGGCGAATCCGCTGGCCCTTTATCAGGGACGGGTACAGATACAGGCCAGACTTGCCGCCACGCACGAGAGCGCCGGACCCATCCATCTGCAACTGCAACTGCAGGCCTGCAACCAGGATTCCTGCCTGGCGCCGGAAACCATCCAGCTGTCGATTTGATGGCAGGAGCTTCACGGATACGCGATACCCACCTTGATGGTTTTATCGTTCCCATGCTCCCGTGCGGGAGTGCAGCGTTGCCGGCGGGGTTGCCACGGAGACCGTGGGAACCCTATAAGCTGGCCCAGATTGCCAACGCTATTATTCGGGTGCAGCCTTTCAACTTCAAGCGCTTGCAGCGTAGCGAATAATGATGGTAACTACTCCCCCCTACCGGAAGAAGCCCCTAGTAGTAACTAATGATGATTGAATTATGCGCTGCGCGCAAATCAGCATCTGTCATCAAGAGTTATGTGTTTGACAAATTTTATCGATGATCATATAGTAAAACCATTCCATTATCGATGCGGCTTCAGAATGCAATCTGTTACAGTTTCTCCAAAATTTCAAGTGGTTATACCAAAAGAAATACGAGAATCCATGGGCATAGTCTCCGGACAGAAAATCCAGGTACTGGCTTATAAAAATCGTATCGAGTTAATTCCCGTCAAGCCTGTTAAAAACATGAAGGGCATTCTCAAGGGGATTGATACCAGCGTTGAGCGGGATGCCGACCGGCTATGAATGTTGTAGATTCATCGGCATGGCTATCTTTTTTTGCCGGTGATGAAAATGCCGATATATTTTCTCAGCCTATTGAAAAAACAGGTGAATTGATTGTTCCCAGCATTACCATCACAGAGGTATTCAAGTGTGTATTCCGCCAGTGCGGTGAAGATCTGGCTTTGGAATGTGCGGCTCAAATGGAACAAGGTCAAGTCATTTCGCTGGATAGTTCATTGGCTATTGCTGCGGCCAGCTACGGTATCGATTTTAAATTACCTTTAGCGGACAGCATAATTTATGCGACGGCAAGAAAATATAATACGTTGATATGGACGCAAGATTGTAATTTTGAGTCGCTTGAAGGTGTGAAATATTTAGCCAAGAAATAAGGTAAAACTACAGTTCAACAACATCCCATGCTCCCGCGTGGGAAGGCGACAGGCGGCGCTCTGCGCCACGGAACGCGGGAACGTTCCCGGCTGGGCTGCCACGGAGACCGTGGGAACCATTTCTTGCTGCTTCCCAGGACATTGCCGGAATTTCATGTCTGACAGGTATAATGCAGTCCATATCTCTAACGACAGAACATTGAGGGGAAACAGATGGGCTACTGGTTGATGAAATCCGAGCCGGGCGAATTCAGCATCGATGACCTGATGAACATGCCCGGACAGACCGAGCACTGGGACGGGGTGCGCAACTACCAGGCCAGGAACATGATGCGCGACGCCATGAAAACCGGCGACCGGGTTTTCTTCTATCACTCCAACTGCAAGGAACCCGGCATCGTCGGCATCATGGAAGTGGTCCGGGAAAGCTATCCGGATTTCACCGCCTTCGACCCCGACGACAAGCATTTCGATCCGAAGAGCGATCCGGACAAGCCGCGCTGGTTCATGGTCGACGTGCGCTTCGTGGAAAAATTCCCCCGCACCATCACCCTCAAGGAACTGAAGCAGCGGCCGGAGCTGGAGCAACTGGCGCTGGTGCGCCGCGGCAACCGCCTGTCGATCATGCCGGTGACAGAAGAGCAATGGCGGTTTATCCTCGGCCTGCTTTGACAAAGCCGGACTGGCAGACTACTTCTCGCCGGCATCCTGTTCATTGCCGCCGGCAAACAGCCGGTAGGCGGGATTGGCGCTTTCCTCGCGGTAGGTAAACCCCAGGTCATCCAGATTCCGCCTGAACAGCCTGTGCTCCTCCCTGGCTATCTGCAGGCCGATCAACACCTTGCCGAATGCCGCGCCATGGTTGCGGTAATGGAACAGGCTGATATTCCAGCGTCCGCCCATGGTGGTCAAAAACTTCAGCAGCGCGCCGGGCCGTTCGGGAAACTCCAGGCTGTAGACCACTTCGCCCAGCAGGCCCGGCGCATGGCCGCCGACCATGTAGCGGACATGCTCCTTGGCCAGATCGTTTTCGGTCATGTCGGTGACCGCAAAGCCCTTGCCGCGCAGCAATGCGATCAACTCCGCCCGGTCGGTGCGGGACGCGCTGCTGGATACGCCGACAAAAATCTGCGCAGCGGCCCTGTCGAAATAACGGTAATTGAATTCGGTGACGTTGCGCGAACCCAGCGCCTGGCAGAATTGCAGAAAACTGCCGCGCCGCTCGGGAATGGTCACCGCCAGCAAAATCTCCCGATGCTCGCCCACCTCGGCCCTTTCGGCGACATAGCGCAGACGGTCGAAATTGATATTGGCGCCGCTTTCGACGGCGACCAGCGTCGCTCCGGAAACAACACTCCCCTCGCTATATTTCTTCAGTCCGGCAACCGCCAAAGCGCCTGCCGGTTCGGCCACCGAGCGGGTATCATCGAAGATATCCTTGATTGCCGCGCAGATTTCATCGGTGTTGACGCAGATCACCTCATCGACGCACTGCCGCGCCAGCCGCCAGGGTTCCCTGCCGATCTGCTTCACCGCGACGCCGTCAGCGAACAGCCCCACCTGCCTGATGGTCACCCGTCACCTGGCCTGCAGCGCCCGGTTCAGACAATCGGCGTCATCGGGCTCGACGCCGATCACCCGGATCTCCGGCCTGACGAACTTGATGTAGGCGGCGATGCCGGCGATCACATCGACATCGTCGTAGGGATGAATGAAGGTCAGGTCGCCTTTTTCGGCCAGCTGCAGGGCATGCCCGCAGGCCTCGTCGTAGGAATCGCCGAACAGGACGATCTCGGCGCCCCGGGCCTGAACCGCCCTGACCTTGATTTCCGGCGTCGTGGTGGGCATCACGATCAGGGCATGGTTGCCGGCGGAAGCGGCGATCACGCCCGCCGCCTTTTGCCGCTGGTCGAGCAGCGCCATCTTGTTGTAGGCGCCGCGCAGCTTGAAGGAAAAGACCGGCTGCAGGTCCTCGCGCTTCAGGTAGACGGAATTTCCGAGGCGCGCCGACAGATTGGGGGCATGATCCAGCGGCGTCTCCACGGCGACATCGTAAACCCTTGCCCGTAAAATCTTTTCGATGGTTTTTTGCAGCATCGCACCAGGACTACAGTTCCGGGGAACTGTTGTAAGTCTCAATCCAAAAGGGTATTATCACACAATTCAAGCCACTCTTTTAACCCGCTGCAATTCAGGTAGAACAAGCCATGACACAAGACGAATTAAAACGCAAGACCGCCGAAGCCGCTCTGGAATACATCAAGGGCGTACCCATCGTTGGCGTGGGCACCGGCTCCACGGTCAACCACTTCATCGATTTCCTGGTGGACATGCGCTCCTCCATCGACGGCGCCGTCTCCAGCTCGGAAACCACCACGGCCCGCCTCAAGGAAGTCGGCATACCGGTGATCGACCTGAACAGCGTCGGCGAGATCGAAGTCTATGTCGACGGCGCCGACGAGGTGAACCCGCTGAAACAGATGATCAAGGGCGGCGGCGGCGCGCTGACCCGGGAGAAAATCGTCGCCGCGGCCAGCAAGACCTTCGTCTGCATCGTCGATGCCAGCAAGGAAGTGGACGCCCTGGGAGACTATCCCCTGCCCATCGAGGTCATTCCCATGGCCAGAAGCTATGTCGCGCGGGAGATGGTGAAAATGGGCGGCCGGCCGGTGTGGCGGGAAGATTATTTTACCGACAACGGCAACGAGATCATCGATATCCACAATCTGGACATCAGGGAACCCATCGCCATGGAAAAAACCATCAACAATATTCCCGGCGTGGTTTCCGTGGGCATCTTTGCCGAACGCCCGGCCGATATCGTGCTGATCGGTTCGGAAAACGGCATCATCAGCAAATAAGGCAGGCCCCATCCATAGAAAAGCCCGGCGTGCAAAAGCAACACCGGGCTTTTTTGCTTGCAGGGTACACAATACGTACCCTACGGCTGGTTTGCTTCCGCCTCTGATGCTTTTTTCATCGCTTCGACATCCTCGAAAATCGAAGACAACTGTCGTTTGTATTCCCTGGTTACTTCACGGGCATCCAGTTTTCCTCCGATTACCTTCGGGGTTATCAACACTACCAACTCATCTTTGACTTTATTCCGGTTGGTGGTGCTGAACAAGGCACCGAGATAGGGGATGTCCATCAACCAGGGAACCCCGGTCCTGTTTTCCTCGAAAGTTGTCGAAATCAGCCCTCCCAATACCACCGTCTCGCCGCTGTGTATCGCCACGGTACTGTTCAGGGAACGCTGTAAAATCGTTGGTGAATCGATTCCCGACGTGGTCGTCCTCTGCGGGGTGTCGACACTCTGTTCAATATCCATGATCACCATGCCACCGGCATTGACCCGGGGCGTCAAAGTCACCCCTGTATCGCGCATCTCTATATTGTTTGTTATCAACGGGCTCGAGCCGCCGCTGGTGTTTGTCGTCGAACTGGTAAGAATCGGCACCTGGTCGCCGACCTGAATCTTGGCCTCCTGATTGTTCAGCACCATCAAGGAAGGCGATGACAGAACATTGATATTCTTTTTTTCCTGTCGGGCATGAATGATGGCCTCGATGTCATCGGCCTTTTTGATCAAATAGGAAAAGCCTCCCGTACTGGACGCCAGAGCCGTATCAATCAGCGGTCCCAACTGACCCAGTCCTTCACGCCCTCCGGGCAAGGAATTCTTGAACTTCCATTCCACGCCGTACTTGAGATCGTCATCGAGTCTGATGGCGAGAATGGCAGCCTCTATGAGCACCTGCAGTGGCTGCACGTCCAGCTGCTTGATGACATTGCGTATGGCCTCGTATTCCTGCGCCGTGGCGACGATGATCAGGGAATTGTTCTGCTCGTCGGCGATGATCCGGACATCGCCGACATCTCCGGCGGTGATTCTAATCTGCCTGTTCGTGCTGCGCTGCTGCGTGCCTTTCTGCTGCTTGCCCTTGCTGGTGATTTTCACCGCCTTGCGGCCCGGGGCCAGGGAAGGCGGCCGGGTGGTTTTCCGACGCCCGCTGATGAAGATATCGTTGAGCGTCGCCGCCAGGTCGACGGCCTTCAGATGCTGCACCCGGTAGACGATGACGCCGCCGCTGGCCGAGGTGTTGGCCTTGTCCAGCCGGCTGATCCAGGTCCTGACCTTCTGCAGATACCGGGATTGCGGGGTGATCACCAGCAGGGCATTGAGGCGTTCTATGGGGATGATCTTGAACATGCCGGCCAGGGGACTCTCGCCGGTCAGGCCGAAAATTTCATCCAACTCCTGATAGATGGTCGCCGCGTCGACATTGTGCAGCGGGAAGATGCCGAAGGACATGCCCCGCATGAAATCGACATCGAATAGTGCGATGGTCTCCTTGATGCCCTGCAGCTGTTCGGCCGTGCCGGCCAGCATCAGCAGGTTCCGGGCGAGATCGGCCCTGAGTATCGTGGTCGGCGTGACCATGGGCTTGAGAATGTTCTGTATCTCGGTGACGCCGACATACTGCAGCGGTACGATCTGGATCTGGTAGCCGGCAGGCAGTTTGCCGCCGGGAACGCCCGTGAGCACACCGCCCCCCCTGCAGGGCGCTGGCCGCGGGTTCGATCTGGTAGATATTGCCTTTTCTGATCAACACGGCATTGTTGACCTGCAGCAGCAATTCCAGGGTCGGCAGCAATTCCTCCCGGGTCAGTGGGCGTGACGTCTGCAGCGTCACCTTGCCCCTGACCTTGGGATTGATCACATAGCTCGCGTTCAAGGTGTCGTTGATGATGACCTTGACCACTTCCCCCAGTTCGGCTTCTTCGAAATTCAGCGTATATTTGCCGGCCGCCGACTGTCCGCCGCCGGACGGCGTCGCCACCGAACCGATGAAATCGCCATCACCGGGGTAGAGCTGCGCTTTCTCGATGCCTTCCCGCTCTTCCTTGGAAGGGTTGGCCACCTGGGGAAAATCCTTCTGCTCTGCACTAGCCTTGCTGCGGGCAAGACTGATATCCTGGTCCAGCGGAATTTTCTTGAAACCCTCAGGTCCCAGATGCTCACAGGCGGAAAGCAGACCGGCCAGAACGATGAGGACGGGCAGATTGAAATTTTTCATTGTTTATCTCACTCCAACTCAATGACGAGTGATTCCCGATCGGGGCGCCGCTCTCTTGGGCTGCACTGTTCCCGGCCTGGGTGTCGTTTTCAGCAAGGGGGGCTTGTGCTGCGATGGTACGGCATCTTCCCCGGCCGGCCCCTTCGCCGCGCCCGGTTCCCGCAGCAGCAGTTCCACACGGTTCGCCCCCTGTTTCATGATCACCCTGTCGGACAGTAATTCGTCGATTTCCCAGCCCTGGATGACATCCCCCGGGCGGACGCGGTATTTCTTGTTCTGCTTGTCCACGAACAGGGCGATCATGTCATCGGGGTTGACCACTATGCCGGTCAGTTTGACATCCAGATTGGTATTGACACTGATGGTTTCGATCACGCCCTTGTTTTCTATCGGCGCCCTGCCCTCGATGAACAGGGGGCGGTTGATTATCTCATCATAGGCATCCAGCGGCCCCAGTATTTCCTGGAAAGCGGGTATTTGTTCAAGCGCCATGGGCGCTGGTTTTTGCTGACTGATTTCAGTGGCCAGTTGCGCCCGGTAAGCCTTGCTGACCTGCCACTCCAGAAAAACGATGCCGGCAAAGCCCAGGCAAAGACCCAGCAAAACGATCGACAGCTTGTAGTCTTCCAGCAGGTTCTGTTTCATTGCCCGGTATTCCTCATAAAACCGACGACATCCATGTTGACATTCAGTTTGTCGACCGGCTCTATTTTCCGCGTTTTACGGTTTCTCCGCCCCCTGACCTGGTTGATGTCTATTTTTGCCACCACCATGTAGGGTTTGGCGGTTTCAATCGCATAGAGGATGTTTCTTATCGCCTCCATGCTTCCGGACAACCTGACCTTGACGACGATTTTCGTCAGGCCTTCAAATTCCTGCTGCGGCAACGCCTGGGTACTGGTCATCTGCCCCCCCCGCATCCTGCACCGCCTGCTTGATTTTTTTCTGCATCTCGGCAATGGCCACCGCCGCGGTCTCCTGGGAACTGAAAAAACCGGCGTTGCGCAGCTGTTTTCTCAAATCCGCCACCTGGCTTTGCATTTTTTCCTTGTCGACAATCCTGCCAGTATAGCGATTCAGTCTGAATTCCAGGTTTTCAATGGTTTCATTGTACTCGAGTATGGTGCCCAGGAAGGGAACAAGCAGCATCGAACCGACAATGAGGATCACGCCGGCCAGCAAACCCACCGCCAGCCAACGCTGCTGCTTGTCGTCGAGTCTATCCAGCATCTTTTTCATCTCCGTCCTCATGCACGGCGACATCGGTGGCAATCTGGAAACGCTCCAGCCCCGACATTCTGTCCTGGGTGACCGGCGATACGAAACGCGTATTGCTGAACAGGGGCGAACCCTCGATGGTGCCGATCAGAGCCGATGCGGAAGGCGAGAGGCCCTGAATCTGCAGGCGTTTGTCGTTGTACTGGAAGCGTTTCAGCGAGGTATCGTCGGGCAGCAGGTGGGTCAGTTCCTGCAAGGCCTTGACGATGGAAAGTTCGGTTTCCTTGACCGTCAGGACTGTTTGCGCATCGGCGGCCAGCAACTCGGCCTCCTCGCGGATTTTTTCAATTTCCTGCACCTTCTTGGCCGCTGTCCTGACCTTTGCATTCAGATCATCCACGACTTTCGCCCCCACCCAGAGCGGATAGTTGAAGGCTGCGATCAACAACAGAACCAGGCAGCCCAAAAACGCCAGATTGGCGATTTTCGGGCCTTTATTCTCCCGGCGGCGAAAACTTTCCGGGAGCAGATTGTAGCTTGCCATTGCCGCATCGTAATGACCGGAATCCTGATAGCGGACCGCGGACAACTCGATGCCCAGCGCCCCAACATACTTCAACAGCGATTCCAGTTTCCATTTTGGCGTGCAGATCAGCTCGACATCGACCTGGCTGCCCTCCTTGTTTTTCCCCAGGACGTTCAAGTCATAATAGATCTGGTCCTCGGTGAACGGCGTGTATCGGTCCAGTTCGTAGACGATGACCTGGCGCAGGTTCTCTTCGGTGGCGACCGGCAGGGAAATGGTTTTTTTCAACCCCTGCCGATGATCCAGTTCCAGGATGATATCCGCCTTTCTCAAACCGGGATGTTCCTGAAACAGTCTCTCCAGCAGCTGCCTGCCGCCCTTGTCCAGACTGAAGACCGCCAGTTCCTTCTCTCCAGCCGGGGTTTTCTCCAGCAATTGAAAATGCGAGTCCTGGATACGCAGGAATATCTGCTCCCTGACGCCGCCGCCCAGGTTGCGGAATTTTTGCGGCACCAGAAACGCCAGTTCTTTTTTCCACCAGTGAAAAAAGTCTGTCACCTGCGTTTTCAAATTTTCCGGAATTTGCATCGAAAACCTTTTTTGTCCTGTTCAATCAGAAATTTCAGCAAACTGCCCGGTAAATAGGGATTCATCGGCAACGCCGGATTTCCAGCGCAGCATGGAAAAACCAAGCCTGCTGTTTTTCTGGTATTTCGCCACGATCATCAGGCTTCCTGACTGCCGGTCGGGAAGAACGGCCCGGGAATAGAAACTGTAGGCCACGCCCTGCTTGACAGGGTCGGCGGGCATGTCTTTTTCGCCGTCTTCCTCGGCAGCATCCAGTAATTCCTGTTCCGCCATTTCCTGTTCATCGAAAAACACCCGCAACACCTTGAATGGTGCTTTTTTCAAATCGACCTTGTCTTTTTTTGCATAAATCGTAATCATGTCTTCAATGGCGGTATAGATCCCGGCATCCATGCCAAGCACCAGCTGTACTTCCTCGATGGTTTCGAAGGGACCATTGCGAGGCCCGTAAGCCTTGCCCGCCGCTTCATATTCACTCCGTTCCGCGCCATTCAGGCGGTACAATTCGTTTTTATCACGCCAGTCCAGAATCGCGTCAGCCAGTTCGGACGCCTTGACCTCATCGATTTCGATGCTTTCGAACAGCTTCACCAGGGTTCGCTGATCGGCGTAATTCAGATCGATCTTGCCCGTCTCGGGGTAACTACTCACCCCTAAGATGAGTACAAGCCTGCCTCGATGGATCTACAATCGCTTTTTCATGTCTGTAGAGGCTTGACATCATAGCACGCCGAGTCTATGCTATTGACCCAACACA
>JANEMG010000215.1 GCA_024511045.1 Gammaproteobacteria bacterium
GAAGGTGTGGCGAAGCGGCACGGACGCAGGACGGCCGGGACAATAATGGCTGTCGCGTTGGCGAGTCGATTTTGGAGACTTGGATGTCCCAAAATCTATCACGAGGTAGCGACACGCTTGTTTAGAGCGCACTATTCATTTACAATCAACAAGTTATTCTGTTTTTCTGAACTCCGAAACTTTAGTCAGAAGAATCAATTTCCAGTTCAAACCATATCGGAAAATGGTCGGATATCTGGTTGCGGCGCCAATAAACCATAAAATAATTGTCAAGCGCCTGCGCATCGTTTCCGATATCTCTTGAACCGCCATAAACCTCGATCATCTCCTGTTTGTATTGAAGTTGTTCATCCTGTCGATAAACAAACTCGAAAGGATTGAAAACACCACCGATTCCTTTACCCCTGCTGTCCGTTGCAATCTGAAAGTAAGGGTTTTTTCGAATGAACATGCGGTCGTAAGCCTGGGTCCGAGAGGCATTGGTATCCTTGTCGATCAGCCCCTCTACTTCAAAATAGCCGGCCGCATTGATCATTTCGACCGCGGCATCATCCAACTCTTGATAAAGATTCATATCACCCGTCAGGACCAGATTCTGATGCCTGAATCTGGCACTCTTGTGTTCCAATGCAGCCAGCAGCAATCGCAGCTCTTCTTTTCTGTAGGCCACATCAGCAGCGCTGCTTCCGGGATGAAGATGCAGATTCACCAGTACAAATGATTTCCAGCCGGCTTTGAACCCGGTCATATAGGGCGTTCGTTTGAGCTGTTTAACCAGCGAATCTTCAGTGAGAGCCGGCCAGAGGACAATTTCACCCACCAGACCAGACATCCGCAATCGCTTTCTGTTGAACAGGTAGGCGCTGCGCTCGGAGTTGCCATCCTGGCCATCGGTAATGTCGTTGACCAGGTAGTCCCAGTCAGCACCGAGAATGCGCATGACAATTTGCAGGTCCTTCAACGTCGATTTGACTTCCTGAGCCGCAATCAGATCGAAACGGGCAATAATTTCAGCGATATAAAAGTAGGCTTCGCTGAGACGCTGAACGGTATGCCCGAATTCCTTGATATTCCAGCTGGCAACGAGAAGTGTTCTGTCGACTTTGCGGTTTGGTATCTGTGTATCCAGCCCTGTTTTCAGGCGCAGGAGATTTTCGATGGTCCGGCGCTTTTCTGCATCGGTCATACCGGGAAAAACCAACGCGTAATCACGCGTTTTGTAGTCGGAATGAGGCCGCAGATCATTATAGAATGGCATTCCATACTCCCATGTTCATCAACAAAACAAGAGCTCCCTTACCGACAAGCAAATAAAATTCAACCGTAGCGCACCTCTGCCTGTTTGCAAAAGGCGTCGATCATGGACTGGCACAACTGCTTGAAGACACCGCCGAAAACCACATCCAGCAATTTATTGGCAAATTCGAATTCCAGCTCCAGTTCCACCCGGCAGCCGTG
This sequence comes from Gammaproteobacteria bacterium, assembly GCA_024511045.1. Classification (GTDB taxonomy): domain Bacteria; phylum Pseudomonadota; class Gammaproteobacteria; order Methylococcales; family Methylomonadaceae; genus JANEMG01. Next base: position 1,459 of record JANEMG010000215.1, read on the forward strand.
AGCACCCTGCGGGGAAAATTGCCAGACGCCCTTGAGCGTTTTGAATGGCCCATCTTCCAGCTGCATGGTGATGGAACGATTTTTTCCAGGGTGTTGATGGTGGTGAAAGAGAAGCCCACTCTGCCCTTGGCGATGCTGATCGTCGCACGCATCCGATGGTCCTGCTGTTCATGCACTTCGGAAGCGGTGCACAGCGGGATGAATGTCGAATAGGCTTCGACGTCGTTGACCAGATCGTACATTTGTTCGGGGCTGTAATCGACAGTCACCTGTTTACTGATTTTTTCCATGCCTCTGGATATCCGGGAGTTTTCTGACTGAAGTTTCGGAAAAAATCATTTTTCCAGGAGATACTTCAAATTCTGCACGGTCCGTTTCGCGCCGTTGCGCACCGCGGCACGTATGATTTTGGCAAAGGGCAGCATATAGAATTCCAGCTTCAGCAGTTCCACCGTGAAGGTAAGACGGGTCTGCCCGGCCGCCGGATTTTCACAAATGTCATAGGTGCAACGAAAAGCATCTGAAACGCCTTCGAAAACCAGTTTCCTGCCCGGATCATACACAGTCACCCTGAAAACCGTCTCACTCCTGTGCCCCTGGTCGATGCGCACCTGTCTGATCAGGCTGTTGAGCTGCAGCGGCGGGTCTGTCAGCAGTTCGCACTCCTGCAGTTCCGGCGACCAGCGCGGATAATTGCTGAAAAAATCCACGCCGATAAAATGAAAAACCTCTTCAGCCGATCTGTTGACCAGCACACTGGCGACACCGCTGGCCGACTGATCCGGATTCAATTCAAACATCGACCCGCCCGCTTTCCTCTCCGCAGCCTCTGCCCATGATGGCGGAAGACTGACGGATTATTCTACAGGACATAACTGTCCACCCCTTCCAGCAGCAGGGCATACTGCATCTCGATCGCTTCCTTGGCCAGGCAGGCGGGCATGCCGCTGATGATATGCCTTGAGCTGCCTACCCAGCCAACAGCATCGGCAGGGCCGAGATGCAGAATGTAGCCTTTGTCCTGATGCATGTAGGGCAGACAGAAACGGATCACGCGCGCCGCTCTGAGGATATTCTTCGCCGCTGCCTTGCCCTTGCGCAATGCCGTCTGCATGGTCATCCGGTTGGATCCCAGTTCATCGTAGCAGGAACAGTCGCCTGCGGTAAAAATGTTGCCCAGCGCCTCGCCATCCAGCACGACCTGTCCGGAAGTGTTGGCATGCAGCAGGGGCTCCGGCTTTTTCCCCAGCAGCAGCAAGGTCAGGTCATCGGGCAGCAGTTGCTGCTGCTTGCTGCGCCGGTTCTCCAGAACGATCTGTTCTTCCTGCCTGGCAACGAAAAAGCGACTGTTCAGGAACTGGATGTTTTTCTCCGCCAGGCGCTTCTGTACATAGCCGACCATTGCCGCCGGAAAATCCTCCAGCAGCCTGTCCTTGGCATCACTCAGCGTGATGCGGAAACTGGTTCTTGCCGTATACAGGATATGCTCGATTGCGAAAGCGAATTGAATGCCCGTTGGTCCTGCGCCGATAATATTGATTTGTCTGTGTTCTTTATCCCCGTCGGCGATGATTTTCTCCAGCTTCGCGGACAGGGGATGCCGGCACAGTTCATCCAGATCGATAACACCCTCGGTCGGCACCGGATCGATGACGGACGCTCCAGTGGCGAGCAAGAGATAATCGAAATCCAGCTGCTGCCGGTCCACTTCGATACAGCGCCGCTTCTGCCACAGTTGTAATTTTTCCATGTCGATTTCAAGAGCTTGCCGGATGTGCTGGAAATCGAAGCGCCTGGCCAGATCCTGATAGGGGATGGAAATGTCCTCCAGGGAACCATGCACCGTTTCATGCAGCCGGGTAATGAGCAAATGGCTGTCGCGCGGGTCGATCAGGACAATCTGTGCATCGGGCAGTTTTTTCCGGAGGATGATCAAGGCGCTCAGACCCGCATAACCGCCGCCGGCGATGACGATCCGCAGTGCTTTCGATGAATTTTCTCTGTTTTGTCTCATGTTTTTTTCAATAGTGGCTGTTCCCGGCCTTTTGGGAAAGCAAACCAGAAACCATCTCCCTGGCCAGGCATGGGTAAAATGCAGCACGCAGCAGATGCCGCAGCGTCCTCCCCCTGCCATTCAACCATGACTGAACGCTGGAATTCAAAACTTGTTCACTGTGCCATGATCGATGACCATCACCCTGGCTTCCAGCATGTCCTGGATGGCATATTTCGGGCCTTCCCGGCCCAGTCCGGAATCCTTGATGCCGCCATAGGGCATGTGATCGGCGCGGAAGGTCGGTACTTCGTTGATCAATACGCCGCCGACTTCCAGATTGCGGAAGGCATAATGGATCCTGCGGTAATCGTAAGTAAAGACGCCGGCCTGCAGGCCAAAGTCGGAATCGTTGATTGCCGCGACGGCTTCCCTGAAATCGTGGTAGCGCTCAATCACGACGATCGGGGCGAAGGCCTCCCGGCTGCAGACTTTCATCTCCCTGCTGGTATTGGTCAGCACCGTCGGCGCATACAGGCCACCTTCCCTGGTGCCGCCGGCAACGATAGTGGCTCCCTGCTGCCTTGCCTCCTCGACCCAGAGCTCTATACGCCTGGCATTGTCGTGATCGATCAGCACCGAAAAATCGGTATCCGGCTGCTCCGGGTCGCCAATTTTCATGCCCGCCAGCTTGCCGGTGAAGCGCTCCATGAATGCGTCGAACACGGCATCGTGCACAATGATGCGTTGGGTATGGATGCAGGACTGCCCGGCAAAGGCGAAGGCCCCCGGAACCGCCTTTGCCGCCGCCAAGCCGATATCGGCATCCCGGTCGATGATCAGGCCGGCATTGCCGCCCAGTTCCAGAACGATTTTTTTCCTGCCCGACTGCTGCTTCATCTGCCAGCCGACTGCCGGAGAACCGGTAAAGCTGAGCAGCGCAAACCGTTCGTCGGTGACCAGCCGGTTGCCAGTGGTACGATCCATGGGCAGTATGGACAGCGCGCCTTTCGGCAGCACCGTCCGGTCGATGATCTGCGCCAGACGCAGGGCGCTGATCGGGGTTTTCGACGCCGGCTTCAGGATCATCGGACAACCGGCGGCAATCGCCGGGGCAATCTTGTGCGCGACCAGATTCAACGGAAAATTGAACGGCGAGATGCCGGCCACCAGACCCACCGGAAAATATTTGACGACCGCATCCTTGTTGGCCCCGGCTTCGGTCCAGTCGATGCTCAGCAGTTCCCCGGGAAGACGCCTGGCC
>JANEMG010000216.1 GCA_024511045.1 Gammaproteobacteria bacterium
CACTTGAAAATTTAGCAGCCAGAAACAGCCGGCTAATAGAAACATATCACATATTAACAAATGCTTACGGCATTTTCTGGTGCTACTGTTTTGCTAAATTATGATTTGCCAACGGTATATCAAAGGAAGCTGTACTGGTCGAAATGACAGTGATGAGATTGCATTGATTGAACGCGATTATCATTTTATTAAATGTCTGAGGCTTTTAATGGGTAATTCGGTAATTTTACCAGATTCCCCTATTCCACGCGGATTAATAGGCAACCATATTGACTGCTCAAACCCCTGAAATCGTAGCGGCTGTTGACCTGGGTTCCAACAGCTTTCACATGCTGGTGTGCAGCCTGAAGGACGGCAACCTGCATACCCTGGACCGCATCAAGGAGATGGTCCGCTTGGCATCCGGACTGGACAAGAAAAACCATCTCGATGACGCCACCCGCCAGAGAGCCGTGGCCTGCCTGGAGAAATTCGGCCAGCGCATCCGCAATTTTCCGCCCGGCAGCGTCCGCGTGGTCGGTACCAACACCCTGCGCACGGCAAAAAACGCCGACGTATTCCTGGCCGAGGCGGAAGCAGCACTGGGCCACCCGATACACGTCATTTCCGGCATAGAGGAAGCCCGTCTGATCTACATGGGCGTCGCCCACAGTCTGCAGAGCAATGCCGGAAAAAGGTTCGTCATGGACATCGGCGGCGGCAGCACCGAATACATCATCGGCAGCGGTGATCAGCCGCAACGCAAGGAGAGCCTGCACATGGGCTGCGTGTCCATGAGCAACGCCTTTTTCAAGAACGGCAAAATTTCCGAAAAAAAATTCAGACAGGCCGTGCTGTTCGCCGAACAGGAACTGGAACCCATCCAGCTCACCTATTACCGCCGGCACTGGGATGAAGCCATCGGCGCCTCGGGCACGCTGCGCGCCGTCGACAAGGTCATCCGTGCCGCCGGCTGGGACAACAACGGCATCACCCTGGATGGTCTGACGGAAATGGTGATGCGCATCATCCAGAAGAAGCATGTCGACGATCTCGACCTGCCGGACCTGGACACGGAGCGCCGCTCGGTATTCCCCGGCGGCGCGGCAATCATCTACGCCACCTTCAAGAGTCTCGGCATCGAACAGATGAAGGTCTCCGATGGCGCACTGCGGGAAGGCCTGATCTACGACCTGCTGGGGCGCATCTACAAACATGACATCCGCTCGGAAACCGTTGCCGCGCTGGCCGAACGCTATCATATCGACGGCCCCCACGCGGCGCGCATCAAGCGGACCCTGAACGATCTGTTCAACCAGCTGGGCGATATCTTTCCGGAAACGGACAGCGACGAACTGCTGCAGTTTCTCGACTGGGCCGCCGAACTGCATGAAATCGGCCACGACATCGCCCACAGTCAATACCATAAACACAGCGCCTACATCATCGAAAATGCCGATATGGCGGGATTTTCCCTGCAGGACCAGATCATCCTGTCCAGCATCGTGCGTCAGCACCGCCGAAAATTCAACAGCAAACTGTTTGCCAGGCTCCCGGCTCCGTGGCGACAATATGCCCCGATCCTGACCATTCTGCTGCGCCTGGCAGTGCTGCTGCACCGTAACCGCCATGACGATCCCCTGCCGGGTTTCGTCATCGGCATCGAGAACAGGACCATACGGCTCAAATTCCCTCCGGACTGGCTGTTGAATTCGCCCTTGACCAGCGCCGACCTGCAGCAGGAAGCGGACTATCTCGAATCCGTGGGCTATTTCCTGGATTTCACCTGACCCGGCACATGCTGGCTCCCCTGCGTCTTCTGCTGCTCTGCCTGGCAGTGCCCGCGATACTACTTGCCATGCTGCTGCATTTTGCCCTGGACGACCGCCCCCTGGTCGATCGACAATGGTCGCCCGACTACCAGGATGCGCAAAGAGCCAGACAGATATTCCAGGAAAACCTCGCTTCCGAAAGCGCCGTCAGAACCCTGAAACTGACCGAAAAAGACCTGAATGTCGCCACCAACTACCTGCTTTCACGGCATTTCGACAGTGCCGCGGAAGTGCATATGAAACCCGCAGGGTTGCGGTTCGTCATCACCCTGGGATTGAAATCCAACCTCTTCGGTGATTACCTGAACATCCGTTTCGACCTGCAGCAGCGGCAGAATTTTCTCAAAGCCAGCAATCTCAGCATCGGCAGCATGAACATAGCCGATGAATTTTCCGGTTTCATCCTGGACACCGTCATCCGGCTGACGCCGCTGCAGCAATATTCCATTCTGGCTGGCGATCATATCGACAGCGTGAGACTGAACAACGGAATACTGCATATCGCCTATCGCCTGGATCCGGAGCAATTCGCCCGTCTGAGCAATCTGCTGGCATTGCACAGTGATCACGAAGCTCTGGCCGTCTACCAGCAAAGACTCGCGGAAGTCGTTGCCCGGCACGACCGGAGCTGGCGACTGTCCCTGGCGCAGTTGCTGCAGCCGCTGTTCCGGCTCGCCTATCAGCGCTCCACCCTGAACGACGCCATCAAGGCCAACAAACACGTCATCCACACCGTCAACGCCTATGTCAACCGCGATGGAATACAGCGCTTTCTGTCCGGCACCGTGGCAGCGGATACAGACAAACTGTCGGTTTTTCTCTACAGACGCATCGATATGGCGAAACATTTCATCGCTTCCGCGGCATTGTCGGCATCGGGCAACGGCCATCTGGTACAGAAGATCGGGGAGGAAAAGGAACTGAACGACGCCTGGCACGGCAGCGGCTTCAGTTTCATCGACCTGGCTGCGGACCGGGCCGGCAGATACTTTGGGGAAATGGCGACTGCCTCGCCGCAGGCCGCCAGAAAAATCCAGAAGAAAATGGCCAAAATCCAGGATTATCGCGCCTTCATGCCCGATGTGACGGATCTGCCGGAAAGTCTCAGCGGCCAGGAATTCGAAGAAAGATTCCAGGATACCGACAGTCCCGCCTATCGACGCATCATCCAGCAGATCGACGCCAGGATCGCGGCCTGCCCGATTTACCGATAGGCAAAAAAGGGGAGCCGTGGCTCCCCTTTTCATTCAACCCTTCATAGTGTCAGCCAATTGCGCTGGCCGACGCCATGATCAAGCTCGACGCGGTCAATTGAAGGTTCTTCCCGGTGTGGGCGGCAGCGTCGGCAATGGCTGCTTCGGAAAGGGCCCGGTCAACGCATTGAGAAAGGCGACGATATCGTCAATCTCCTGCTGGGAAAGATCCTTGCCCAACTGCAGCTTGCCCATTAACTTCACTGCGGTGGGCAGGTCCTTGACGGCGCCATTGTGGAAATAGGGTGCGGTCAGGGCGATGTTGCGCAGGGTCGGCACCTTCCAGAAATGCTTGTCTTCCTGTTTTTTGGTCGCTTCATAACGCCCCAGGTCTTTACTGAAATGATATTGCGCCTCGAAGTAGCCGTTGCTGATCATCGGGAATTTCATGAACGTGCCCGGACCATTGAAAGCCGGCCCACTGTGGCAGCCTGAACAGCCCAGCGCCTCAAAGGTGTTCATGCCCTTGACCTGCTGTTCGGTCAATGCCGACTTGTCGCCCTTGACATACTTGTCATAGGCGCTGTTCGGCGTGATCAGCGTTCTTTCATAGGCGGCGATGGCCTTGGTTGCATTGTCCTTGCTGATGGAGTCGGCGCCAAAGGCCTCGTTGAACAATTGCTGATAACCTTCGATGGATTTCAGTCTGGCAACCACATCGTCCCAGCTCTTCATGCCCATTTCAATGGGGTTGGTCACGGGACCCGCCGCCTGTTCCTCCAGGCTTGCCGCCCTGCCGTCCCAGAACTGCACTTCGTTGAAAGCGGAATTCCAGACCGTCGGGGCACTGCGGCCGCCGGTCTGACCGTTGACGCCCATAGCGACCGGCCGGTTGTCTTCCCCGCCGAGCATGACGTTGTGGCACGAGGCGCAGGACACCGTGCCGGTGGATGACAATCTCGGATCATGATAGAGCTTTCTGCCCAGTTCCACCTTGGCCGCAGTCGTGGGATTATCGGCCGGGGCCGGGGCCTTGTCAGGCAGGGCCTGCCAGTCGGCAGCCGAGGAAACTGTAGCCAAGCCTGCCAAAGTCAGCACAGAAACCAGCGAACGAATTTTAAACATAACATCCTCCAATTCTATTTAATAGTGGTACTTCATCTATTGTCTCGGGTCGTATGCATTCGACCTCTTTTTTCATGTACAAACAACTTCAACCAATACACAAAGCAATGCGTTCAGCTCCCCTTTTTATTATCATTAAAATCAGCCGAACGGCTAAATTGTAAGATATGCCACTGACAAGGTAAATTAAAATCGTCAAACGCCGCGTTGCATTGGATGAATTCCCGGAAACAGGATTGTTTCTGCTGGATCTGCCGGTTCCAACCGGCCATGGATTCAAGGCACCTGCCGGCCGGAAATGTTTAGTAGATCCCGCCCAGGCCATTGAATACCAGAAATTTCCGGGTGGGCTGGTCACTGAAAAGTGCACCAATCAATTTTGCCTCCTCAGCGATATCTGTGGGTAGATAATGCCGAAGGCTTAAGCTATCAAATTGAATTATATAAACTCTGTACATGACAAAAAAATTATCGAGCACACAACGACAGATTATTACAAACTGGGTCTGGAAGGCTTGGTCGCAGTATTGAAATCATTATCAACAGTAGTTTTTTGGATGTCGTAAAAA
>JANEMG010000472.1 GCA_024511045.1 Gammaproteobacteria bacterium
GTGTAGAGAATCGTATCGGCAGCACCTGCAGCCCAGCCATGCAATACATCGTTGAACTGGATGGAATTGAGCATCAGCAGTGTGCCGCTGTCCTGCCGCTGCCAGCTGGCGCCGCCATCTTCGCTATGCAGGATCAGGCCATTTTCTCCGACAACCCAGCCTTTCCGGGCATCACTGAAGGACACGGAAGCAAGAAACTTGTCTGTCTGGCTGTTTTGACTTAGCCAGGTGACGCCGCCATCCGTGCTATGCAGAATGGTCCCATCGGAGCCCACTGCCCAGCCCAGTTGCCGATTGATGAAGTCAACCGCTGCAAGTCGATGATCTGGATTGCGGCTCTGCGGCATCCAGCTGAAACCGCCATCGGTGCTATGCGGGATGACTCCTCGGTCTCCCACGGCCCAGCCATGCCCTGCATCGGCAAACACGACCGAGGTCAGTTCCTGACCTTTAACGCTACGTTTTCTCTGCCAACTGACGCCGCCATCGGCAGTATGCAGGACAACGCCATTTTTGCCTACCACCCAGCCTTGCAGCCTGTCGATAAAGGCAACCGACAATAATGTCCCGGATACACCGCTTTTCCGTTTCTGCCAGCTCATGCCGGCATCTCTGGTCTGCAGGATGGTTCCTTCCGCACCTGCCGCCCAGCCGTGCCGGGCATCGATGAACGTTATCGAGGCAAGTCTTTTCTTCGTCCCGCTGTTCTGTTTCTGCCAGCTGTCCCCTGCATCGACGGTATACATGATCGTACCATTATTGCCTGCGATCCAGCCGCGCTGCGCATCGCTGAACACCACCGAATGCAGAGCATCAGCAATTCCGCTCGTCTGTCTCAGCCAGCTGTTTCCGCCATCGACGGTATGCAGGATGACGCCATTTTCACCCACGGCCCAGCCGCGCTGCGCATCGCTGAAGGCAACGGAAAACAGCGTTTCACTGACAGGGCTTTTTTGCCTCCGCCAGGTGGTTCCGCCATCCGATGTATGCAAAATGGTGCCTTTGTCGCCGACAATCCAGCCTCTTTCGGTATCGATGAAGAATACTGCCTGCAATACTGGCGCAAATACTTCACTTGGTTTTTCGGGCCTTTTTTTCTTGACGGTATCGTCGGGGGATTTTTCTTTTACAGGCTGCTGTCCTCCATCCGCTGCATTTTTTTCCTCCTGTGCCTGTTTCAATAGCTGTATTATTCGTCCCTCCTTGCGATTGCTGTTGTCGGGGGGCGCTGTCTTGGAGATTTCCATGCCGGCATCGGCGTTGGAGAGAAAAAATTCCAGCAGACTTCGCTGCTGAATGGCCTGACCGGTCTGGTCGATTTCCCGTTGCTGCCGCTCTATGGGAATCTGCTGCCGCCGCCAGGTGATGCCGCCATCGCTGCTGTGAATAATGAGGCCATTGCTACCGACGGCCCAGACCAGCTGGCTGTCCGGAAGGGAGAAAACAGATTGCAGATCGGTGGATATCTTTGCCAGGCGCTGGAAGGCATTGCTTTCGATGGGGTAGAGGAACTTGTCCGAAAGGCTTTTGGGCTGATAAGGGTCCGGGTGCGGCTGCTGGTTGAATGCCAGCCAGGAACCAGCCAGCAGCAGGGCCAGCGCCAGCAGCAAAATCAGCAACGGTGAAGAAAGTGAATAGACCAGTTCCTGCGCCTGCTTTTGCGGCTGCACTTTTGCAGAAATCATGATTCCCTCGAAGTGATCGCTTCTTTTTTCTGCCTCCTCAGCGATATCTGTGGGTAGATAATGCCGAAGGCTTAAGCTATCAAATTGAATTATATAAATAAAATGCGCGTTAGCGCCTCATTTTTTCTCGATATTAAAAACTTGTTACTTA
>JANEMG010000473.1 GCA_024511045.1 Gammaproteobacteria bacterium
CGAATCTGTCTCCGATGATGTGCGCTTCGTGCAGGATTATGTGGCGGCTGAATTGGGGGCGCAGTTCCCGCTGGTCGATATGCTTGCTCATGGTATCGGCGTGCACCATGGTGGTTTGCCAGAAGAGATCCGCATGCTGGTGGAGTGGCTGTTTGAAAAAGGGCAACTCGATGTATTAGCCGCGACCACAACCATTGCCCAGGGTGTGAACTTCCCCGTCAGTGGGGTAGTGATGGCCGCCACGCAATATCCTTTTGGGCAAAGCATGCCGCCCGAGGATTTCTGGAACATCGCTGGCCGTGCGGGGCGTGTATCCCAGGGGCAACTTGGCATAGTGGCTCTGGTGGCCAGAAATCAACAGGAAGTTGCAGAACGCAGGAGATTCATAAACGATCAGACCGGTGACCTGAATTCTGCCCTGATTGAACTTGTGCAGGTGGCAGCCGATGAACTTTCTGATCTCGGCGGAATCGTTTACAGACATCCGGAATGGTCGAGTTTCTTGCAGTATCTCGTTCACACCTACCGGCAAATGGGCGCGCCTGACAATTTTGCCGACCAGATTGAGCAAGTGCTGCGCGGCACGCTGGGTTTCGAGAAGCTGCGCGCCATGGACAGCCTGCTGGCCCGCCGCCTGCTCGGCGGGATTCGAACATATGTTGATTACGTAGCCCAGCCGCAACAGCCCCTGAAACTGGTGGACAGCACCGGTTTTTCATTGCAGAGCATCCGCACGGTGATGACGCATCGCGGCAACCTCGGACCTGATTCATGGGATCGGGAGCGACTCTTCCGGCACGGTGACCGTACCTTGCAAGACATGATGGGTGTGCTGTTGCGGGTTCCCGAACTGCGTAAAAATCTGAATAGCGTGTTGGGTGGAAAAACGCCAGATGGCGACAAGCTCGCGCGGATAATCAAAGACTGGGTCAATGGGGAAGAGATCACTACTATCGCTGCGCGTCATTTTCAGAAAGAAGGTGGGGACGAGGTGACGGCACTCACCAAATGCGGGCAGAACCTTTTTGGCAAGCTATCACAAACGTCTTCCTGGGGGCTGAATGCGCTGCTGGCGATTACGGCGTCCGGACTTTCCGATGACGAACGCAGCAATCTGGCCAACCTTCCATCACAGGTGTTCTACGGAGTGTCGACGGATGAAGCCGTCACCTTGCGCTTGCTCGGGGTGCCGCGCCGCGACCCCACTGGCCGGCGTACTGGATTTGCGTACCGGAGAGGCTTTGCCAATGATTCGTCAACGCCTCCTGGCGCTGTCGGAACAGGATTGGCAGCGGGCATTGGGTTCAGCCGGTAGCATTTATCGCAAGGCTTGGCAAATCATGGACGGAGTGCAGGACTGATGGCCGATCAAAACTTTGCTGATCTTCCTACACTCGCAGCACACCTGCGCGAACAATTGCAAGAGAAGAAAGTCATCCTACTCTTCGCCTACAACGGCACCGGCAAGACGCGCCTTTCTATGGCCTTCAAGGATCTGGGCAAGGAGGGTAACCGCCGCGATACCCTCTATTTCAATGCCTTCACCGAAGATCTGATCTGTTTGTCTGGGACAACGATCTGGAAAACGATAGCGAGCGGATGCTGAAAATGAACACCGACTCGCGTTTCTTCAACGGATTGGCGGGGCTGGAGATAGAGAACCGCATCGGCCTGCTGTTGCACCGTTATGCCGATTTCAATTTCGAGATCAACGATGCAAACGGCAGCATCCTCTTCTGGCGGGAGATGGTCACGAATAGCGACGGCACGGCGGAGCCGGTGTATATCAAAGTCTCACGGGGCGAGGAGAATCTCTTTATCTGGTGTTTCTTTCT
>JANEMG010000217.1 GCA_024511045.1 Gammaproteobacteria bacterium
CCATGTATACACTGTCAATATCTATTTGCATGGTTTTTCAACGGCTGTTTCACCATCCATCCTACACCTGCTGCACATCCGCAAACTGCATCTTATAGAGTCGGGCATAGGGCCCCTCCCCGTCTATCAACTCCCGGTGCCGGCCCCTCTCGACGATCCGCCCTCCCTCCATCACCAGAATCTCATCGGCACGCTCGATCGTCGAAAGCCTGTGCGCAATCACGATCGTGGTCCTGTTTTCCATCACTTTTTCCAGCGCCGCCTGAATGTAGCGTTCGGAAGCCGTATCCAGGGCCGAAGTCGCCTCGTCCAGTATCAACACCGGCGCATCCTTGAACAGGGCGCGAGCCAGCGCGATGCGCTGCCGCTGCCCACCCGACAAATTGATGCCATGCTCGCCTATTTCCGTATCCAGACCGTCGGGCATTTTTTCAATAAACTCCATCGCATAGGCATCCTGCGCGGCACGGATGATTTTATCGCGCGGCGCATCCCCCAGCACTCCATAGGCAATATTGTTGGCAACCGTGTCATTGAACAGGGTGATATTCTGGGTCACCATCGCTATCTGCTTTCTCAGATTCGCCAGGCGATAATCCTTGATCTCCACACCGTCCAGCAATATCTGACCTTTCTGATACTCATAGAATCGTGGAATCAAATTGACCAGGGTGCTTTTACCAGCCCCCGAGCTGCCCACCAATGCCACGCAGCGCCCTGCCTGCACCGTAAAACTGATGTCTTTTATGGCCGGCTCCTCGGCCCGGGCATAGCGGATTTCCACTTCCTTGAAATCCAGACGACCCTCGCAGCGTTCCACGCTATAACTACCCTCGTCTTTTTCTGCCGGCTCGTCCATCACCTCGAACAGCGTCTCCGCTGCCGCCAGCCCCCTTTGAATCTCGCCGTTGGCATCGCTTAGCTGACGAATCGGCCTCGGAAGCAGGAATGCAGCAGTGAGATAGGCCACAAATTCGCCGGCGGTGGCCTGCTTCATGATGATCAGCGCCAGATACATCAGCCCACCCAACGCAAAGGATAGGATTATCTGCATCAACGGGGTCTGCAGGGCGACCGTTATGGCCAGCTTCAACGATTGTTTTCTGTTGAAGGCACTGCTCTGCTGAAAACGCCGCCGCTCATATTCTTCCCCGCCAAAACTGCGCACGATTCGGTGTCCGTTGACCAGTTCGGAAGTGATATGGGTCATGTCGCCGACCGACTCCTGAATATTTTTACTCAAACTGCGCAGCCGTTTGCTGACGTATTTCACCAGCACCATAATAACCGGCGCCACCACCAGAAAAACCAGTGACAGCAGCCAGTCGGTATACACCAGATAGGCCAGCAGGCCAATGGCGGTCAACCCTTCACGAATGATGGTGCGCAGCGAATCCGTCGTGGCCCTGGTCACCTCGCCGACATTATGGGTGATTCTCGAAATCATGTAGCCGCTGTTATGCCGGTCGAAATAGACGGTTGGCAGCAACGTGTAATGATTGAATATTTCACAACGCAGGGTATGCACGATATTGCAGGAGACCCGGGACAGAAAATAATTGCCCAGGAAACCGCCAATTCCCCGGCAGATGATCAGGCCCACCAGCATCAGCGGAAAATACACCGCTTCGTCCCTGCTGCCGGTTTGCAGCGAATCAATGATGTGCTTGATCAAAGCAGCGAACAGAGGCTGCATCGCCGCATAGATCCCAAACCCAATGATACTGACGACAAACAGCCGCCAATAGGGAACGACATAACCCATCAGACGTCTGTAGGTTTGCGGTATCGATTTACCTGCCTTTGCTTCGGTTTTTTTCATCAACATATTCCTAAAAACTTTCCTGATTACCCACATGCTTCAGCCATTTCCAAAATGAAAACAGCGGTCAACCCATGTCGAGCCATGGCTGTCTCATCCACTACTTATGGATACAAAACAGGTGTTGCACCGATGTCGGGAAGACCAATAAAGTGTCATCTCGACAGCAGAAGAAATCCTGTGCATCATGGCAATGCGCCAACGCTCAAGATCCCTCCTGTCGTCGGGGTGACAGCATTACAGGGTTTCAGCAAAGCTGAGGGTCATCGTAATCAGGAAAACCTTTCTGTGGCCACTGGCGCGAAACTGACAACGTATCGCCCCCCCCGGCATCAAACCCATGTGCTCGAAGACAACCCTCATGCCTGGGGAGATATCACTGGTATCCGGGCAATTACAAGTATTCAATGTTAAGCTTATGCCATGCTTGCAGCAGCCTGAATCTGTCCATGAAAAACCATTCCCCCGTGAAAAAGCCCCCCCGAAAAATCCTGATCATCACCATGCGCCATCTCGGCGATGTTTTGTTGTCCACGCCCCTGGTGCATTCCCTGCGCAAATCCTTTCCTGATGCACAGCTGGATTTTCTGCTTTTTCGCTCGACATCGAGCATGCTGGAAGGCAATCCGGATATCGATCATATCATTTCCGTTTCCCAGCGACCCGGCTTTACTGAAATCCTGCAACTCTGCAAACGCCTGTTCAGGCGTTATGATATCGCAATAACGACACAAACCGGCGACCGGCCTTTCTGGTTCGCCTTTCTGGCCGCACCTATGCGCATCGCCGTCGTACCGTCAAAAAGCCAAACTGGCTGGTGGAAGCGTTTTCTGCTGCAGCATTGGCTGGAATTTGACGACCATGACACCCATACCGTCCTGCAGAACCTCAAACTGCTGGAGCCACTCGGCGCGATGCGCTGCTACAACGTGATTCCGCCGACTTCGAACCGGTCTTTGCCCCTGCAACTACAACGCGGCAGCTATGCCGTCATACACCCCTACCCCCTGCGCGTCTATAAACGCTGGACCATGAAAGGCTGGATAGAAATCGCAAACTTCCTGCGGCAGGCAGGCCTGCAGCTGGTCTTGTCCGGCGGACCAGCCCCGGAGGAACACGCCTATATTGCACAGCTGCACAGGCAGCTCCCCGCAGACACGCACAATCTGGCTGGCCAGACTTCCCTGGCGCAGCTTTCGGACATCATCGCCGGAGCCAGAATCTTCATTGGCCCGGACACCGGCACCACTCATCTTGCAGCGGCAACCGGCATCCCGGTAATCGCCATCTATGGCCCCACGAATCCGGTCAAATGGGCTCCCTGGCCAGTCGACTATGAAAGCCGGCACAATCCTTTCCAGCGCGTCGGCAGTCAGCAGGTCAACAACATCTTCCTGATTCAAGGTGAAGGCGATTGCGTTCCCTGCGACCTGGAAGGCTGCGATCGCCACCGTGACAGTCACAGCAAATGTCTAGATGAGCTGTGTGCGGGCCGAGTCATCCAAGCAGTCCGCGAAGCATTGCAGCTCGATGCATGATCATCCAAACACAACAGCAGGCATGATTTCCAGCTCTTCGGGCAATCCCGGAAACCCGACAATCATTGCCGCCGGCAGCTGGCTTACCGCCTCGCTGATGCTGGCCATACCATTTTCCACTTCGATAACAACCATCATCTCCTTCCTGCTGTTTTTCCTGTGGCTGCTTTCCCGGCAGTTCCTGACTCTTGGACTATTGTTGACAACGAATCCTGTCGCTTTACTCGCACTGCTGTTGTTCGCTTTATTTTTCCTTGGCTTGGGCCATACCAGCGCCGATATTTCCGATGCCCTTGCCATGCTGGGCAAATACAGGGAATTGCTGCTATTGATCATCCTTCCCGCTTTTTTGCACAGCGTCAAAGCGCAACGCCGAACCTGGAATGCGCTGTTCATCGGGCTGACTATCACTCTGCTCAGCTCCCATGCCTTTGCACTCGGTATCCTGGAGTCACCGCATCCCATTAAATCCCCGACCAGCATCAAGACCCATATTACCCACGGCCTGTTCGTTGCCTTCCTTGCCTTTTACTGCGCGCATCAGGCCATTTCCACCGGCAAATACCGCGTCCTCTATCTTGCCCTGGTTCCCGCTTGCCTCTATAACCTGTTTTTCCAGGTTCCCGGCCGCAGCGGCCAGCTCATTGTGCTGCTGCTGGCATTGCTGTTCAGTTATCAACGCTTCCGGATAAAAGGCCTGCTTGCAGTCAGCCTGTTGAGCGCCGGCCTGTTCACCCTGTTCGTCATCTATTCCGGAAAGGCGCAGCGCGTTCTGGCCGGGTTTGCACAACTGCAGTCCTTCCTGCAAACCCACGCTGCAGATCTCAGCACTTCCGCAGGTCAGCGCCTGACCTTCTGGAAACATTCCCTGACACTATTCATGGAAAAGCCCTGGTTCGGCCACGGCACCGGCAGTTTCGCCGGAGAATACCAGCGTGTTGCCAGCCTGGACAGCATCCTGACGTCCAATCCGCACAATGAATACCTGATGATTGCCGTACAACTGGGTGTCGCAGGATTGCTTTGCTTCCTGTTGTTTCTGTATCAGCAATACCGATGCTCACAGAAGCTGCCCGGGATAACCCGCTGGCTCGCCCAGGGCGTACTTCTGACCCTAATCGCCAACAGCATGATCAACTCCTCCTTTCTCGATCACACGGAGGGACACTGGTTTGCCTGCCTTCTGGCGCTGTGTTTTGCCCCCCTTGGAAAGCGCCGAACAAAACATCGCGCATAACGATTGAAAATTGCCCCATGCCCCTGCGCCGCAAGCCGGAAGGACCCTGCCCACATCACAAGTACTGATCCACCCCTTTCTCC
>JANEMG010000218.1 GCA_024511045.1 Gammaproteobacteria bacterium
CATTTCATCCACGGATTTTTCCGTACCCATGGGGCCGGATGCCAGAGTCCTGCTGAAGCCCAAGGAAACCGGCGACGCCAAACCCAAGTAAAACCAACGATGGAACAGGCACGTTGCTGAGGGGGATATTCACTATCCCCGGCGCGCCCAAGCCCTGAAGCAGGATGCGTCGGTTTGTGTTGAGCCGGCCGTTTCAGCCAGCCGGAGAAGTGTTCAAGAAACGCAGCAAGGCATCGATGTCGGCAGGGTTGTCGGTGTCGACGGCCAGGCAGTTTTGCAATTCCTCCACAGTCAGTTCTTCCCGACTGCGCATCTGCCGCTGCAATACCGCCAAGCTGGCTTCGGAAGCATCCCGCCCAGCCTTTTCCCGCTTTACGATCCGCTGCTGCAGGGTATTAATACTTGCCTGACAATGCACGATGTGCAATGGAATCCGCTTTTCTCGGGCCATCTCAATAAATGGGCGGCGCTGTTTTTGGCGCAGGAAGGTGGCATCGACGATCACCGAAAAACCGGCGTCGATGACGGTTCCGGCCAGCTGCAGGAGCCTGCTGTAGGTCCGGTGGGTGGCTTGTTCGGCGTATAGACCCTGGTCAAGCCCGGATTCGCTGCGCTGTTCCGGCTGCAGACGATGCAGTCGTTTTCTTTCCACATCGGAACGGATGCGTATCGCTGGCAGTGCTTCCAGCAGTTTCTGTGAAACCGTGGTCTTGCCGGAACCCGACAGGCCATGACAGAGAATCAGGCGCGGTTCTGGCGGCTTGCTGTAGGCGTTAGCCAGATCCAGATAATTGCGCAGCTCGGTAACAAGTTCCGGCGTTTCGCTTGCCTGCTGCAGACGGATGCCGGCGACCTTAGCGCGCACCAGGGCACGATATACCAGGTAGAAACGCAGCAGCACCAGCCCGGCATAGTCTCCTGTACGCTCCAGATAGGCATTCAGCACACGAAAAGCCAGATCGGAGCGGTGGTGGTCATCGAGGTCCATGACCAGAAAGGCCATGTCGCTGATGACATCGATCCAGCGCAGGCTGGCATTGAATTCGATGCCATCGAAGGGCGTGGCCTGCCCCCGGAAGGCGACGATATTGCCCAGGTGCAGGTCGCCGTGGCATTCCCGGATGTGGCCGGCTTTTCGGCGTTGCAAAAAAACTGCGGTCAAAGATCGATGCTTTGCTGTGCTCCACTGCTGCAGCCATTCCAGTCTGGATTGGGTTGAAGGATCGACAGCTTCCCCAATCTGTTGAAAGTTCTCCATGACCGGAGTCAGAATCGTCTCCGGCGTACCAAAGGGGTGTCCAGGCCGGCGCTGGGGGACTGTCCATGAAAATTGGCAACCAGCAGTGCCAGTTGGTCCAGCAATCCGGTCGTCAGTGTCCCGGCCCGGAGGCGATTGATAAACAGATTCTGTTGTTCGAAGCGGCGCATTTTCACCGCATAGTCGATCACCGGGCCAGGAGCATCGATGGCTGGATGCTTCAGCGAGCCGGTGATGGCGACGACGGCGAGGTAGATTTCCGGGGCCAGGCGGGTGTTCAGGCGCAGTTCTTCCTGGCAGTAGTAGCGGCGCTTTTCCAGTGTGGAAAAATTCAGGAAGCCCAGGTCCAGCGGCTTCTTGATTTTGTAGGCATAATCCCCGCACAGCAGCACCCAGGAAATATGCGTCTCCAGCATCTCGACGTGGTCCACGGGGTGCGCGTAAATGGCCGGATTTTGCAGTGCGGCAAGCAAGTCACGATCAGCGTCTGGCATGGCGGGTCCTCAAATTTTACAGGACAGCGCCGCAAGCCTGCAGCAGGGGGTGTTTTTTTCTGCCGGCAGAAATGTCATGTGTGTCAGGAAGGGTAGAATTCGTTCACCAGCAACAGGGTATTGAAGAGCATGGTCTGCTTCCGGGTATAGATGCCGTGACCGAACAGGGTTTCGATGCAGTTGGGCAGCAATCCGGCGCTATCGTCATAGTCGATTTTGAGGGTCTTGCCATAGGGTGAGGGAATCCGTTCGGGTTGGTAAAGATTGGCGATGGCTTTGCTGGGACTGACTCCTTCATCCAGAACCTTGTCCAGTTCTTCATTGAGGCCCTGCAGATCGGACGGGGCAGGAAAATCCGTGCCTTCGCGTCCCCATTGCTGCACATAGTCGCCATGGATGGTATGCAGAAGGTCATTCAGCAGTACATAAGATGGTGTTGACGACCAGCTCAGTCCCCGGTCGTTGACGATGTGGCGCAGCGTATAATCCGGTTGCCCACCCCAAGGGTAGCGGGGCGGCATGCCGAAGGTGGCGATATCCAGGTGCACCCGCCTGATCCTGTCGAGATGGCCAAGTATCCTATCGCTGTCATGTCCTGCCTGCCTGGCAATGTCCAGTAGCTGTCCGGCCCTGTCGCCATCTTCCAGCAGCGTGGTCAACAGGGCATAGAGCTGCCCGGCATGACTGTGGCCGATCAGCAGCAGGTGGTCCTCGGTGGTAAAATCATCGCCTATATCGCTGGCCAGGATTTCTATCAGCTGCATCGCGCCATTGAGGCGTGCCAGATGATAGTTGCCGCTGTCCCAGATGATAGTTGCCGCTGTCCCAGATGATGGCAGAGCAGGGAATTTCCTGGCCCAGAGCAGTCTGAAAGTCATCGATATAGGCGCCGGTATAGTTGCCGGTATCGTCCATGATCAGATCGATGCCGGCCTTGACGAGAATTTTCAAGCGCTCGATCATCCAGGGTTCGAGAATTTCCGCGAACAGGTCGATGATTCCCAAAGGGCTGCTGCCGACGAAGGTGCCGTGGGTGAAATAGACATGCCGGACCCGATGGTTCTGCATGCTGGTTCCGCATTCGTGCATCCGTTCCAGCCAGGGGGCGGTCTGGTAGGCTTCTACAGGTTCAAATTTGAGCATGGCAGCTTCCTCGAGGCCAGTTTATTGAATCGGTGAAGCCGTTGCAGCATTCCTCTGCAGCGGCTGGTATTTTCTTTAACTTCCAGGCCTGTCATACCGGCGCCAGCAGGGATCCTGAAAAAGACAGGCGCCGCCCGGGTCGACATGACAATCCAGTCGGTGACCGATCACGATTTTTTCAGGATATCGATCGGCAGCGGGAAGACGATGGTCGTTGAATTGTCGCCGGCGATTTCCGTCAGCGTCTGCAAATACCGCAGCTGAATGGCTTGGGGCTGCTCGGACAGCTTCTGTGCGGCAGCCAGCAATTTATCGGAAGCCTGCATTTCCCCTTCCGCATGAATGATTTTCGCGCGCCGGGCCCGCTCCGCTTCCGCCTGCTGGGCGATGGCCCTGACCATGCTTTCATCGAGGTCGACATGCTTGATTTCGACATTGGACACCTTGATGCCCCAGGCGTCGGTCTGCTGATCGAGGATGGTCTGGATGTCGACATTGAGACGGTCCCGTTCCGCCAGCATTTCGTCCAGTTCATGCTGCCCGAGTACCGAACGCAACGTGGTCTGGGCCAGCTGGCTGGTGGCGTCGTAAAAATTCTCCACCTGGATGATCGCCTTGTCGGGATCGATGACACGGAAGTACACCACCGCATTCACCTTCACCGACACGTTGTCCCGGGAGATGACGTCCTGGGTTGGGACATCCATGACGATGGTACGCAGATCCACACGGACCATCTGCTGGATCAGCGGGATGACGATGATGAACCCTGGTCCCTTGACCTTGTAGAATCTTCCCAGCAGAAAGATCACGCCGCGCTCGTATTCCCGCAGCACTTTGAAGGCGCTGATGATCAGCAGCAAAAGGATACTGCCAAAAATGTAACCAAAATAGGCAACCATAGTCATTCTCCTGTTTTTTTAGGGGTAACCAGCAGGGTCAAGCCCTCCAGTCCAGTCACGGTGACGGTGTCATGCTTGTGTACCGGCGCATCGGTACGGGCGCGCCAAGTCTCGCTGTGAATGCGCACCAAGCCGGTACTGGTGAAATCCTCCAGGGCTTCGCCTGTCCGGCCGAGCATTTCCTCCCGGCCGCTGACCACCGGCCGCTGTCGTGATTTGAACAGCATGCCCAGTGCGAGTATGAAGAAAGCCGCGCTGCTCAGGGCAAAGCCGCCCACCAGCCCCAGGTTGATGCCGAATCCCGGTGCGTCGGTGTCCATCAATATCACCGAGCCGATGACGAAGGCAGCGACGCCGCCAAAGCCGAGTATGCCGACGCTGGGTACAAAGGTTTCCGCGATCATCAGGGCGATGCCGAGCAGGATCAGCGCCATGCCGGCGTAGTTGATCGGCAGCATTTGCAGTGCGAACATGGCCAGCAGCAGGCAGATGCCGCCAATCACGCCGGGCACCACGGCCCCGGGATTGGTGAATTCGAAGATCAGCCCGTAGATGCCGATCAGCAGCAGCACGTAGGCGATGTTGGGGTTGGTGATCACCGCCAGCAGTTCGCTGCGCCAGTCCGGGGCGATGTCCTGTACCACGGCGCCTGTGGTATGCAGGGTGATTTCCCGGCCCAGAACATTGACTCTGCGGCCGTCCAGCTGGCGCAGCAGATCGGCCCGGTCGCGGGCGATCAGGTCTATTACGCCCAGCTGCAGCGCTTCCTCGGCCGGCAGGCTGGCGGCCTCGCGAACAGCCTTTTCAGCCCAGTCGGCATTTCTGCCGCGCATGTTCGCCAGTCCCCGGATATAGGCGACGGCATCGTTGAGCACTTTATGCG
>JANEMG010000219.1 GCA_024511045.1 Gammaproteobacteria bacterium
CGACGATGAATGGCCGCGCCTGACCTCGGCGATCAATCTGCTGGCGGAAACCCGGCTGTTCATCGACGATACGCCGGCATTGACGCCCACCGAAGTGCGTTCCAGGGCGCGCCGTCTGACTCGGGAGCACGGTCAGTTGGGCCTGATCGTGCTGGATTACCTGCAGTTGATGCAGTCGCCGGCCAGCGGCGACAACCGCGTGCAGCAGATTTCCGATATCTCCCGGGGCCTGAAGGCCCTGGCCAAGGAACTGGATGTCCCGGTAGTGGCCCTGTCGCAGTTGAACCGCAACCTGGAGCAACGGCCCAACAAGCGGCCGGTGATGTCCGATCTGCGGGAATCCGGCAGCATCGAGCAGGATGCCGATGTCATCGTCTTCATCTACCGGGATGAAGTGTACAACGAGGACAGTCCGGACAAGGGCATTGCCGAAATCATCATCGGCAAGCAGCGCAACGGTCCCATCGGGACTCTGAGACTGACTTTTCTCGGTCAGTTCACCCGTTTCGAGAATTTTGCCGGCGACACTTATGGTGACGAGGGTTATGGATGACGCCTGCGGCCTACGCGCTGCTGAATTATCCGGCATTGCGGCATAATCTCGCGAAAGTACGCGAACCGGCTCCGTCGGCCAAAATCATGGCGGTG
Organism: Gammaproteobacteria bacterium; assembly: GCA_024511045.1. Classification (GTDB taxonomy): domain Bacteria; phylum Pseudomonadota; class Gammaproteobacteria; order Methylococcales; family Methylomonadaceae; genus JANEMG01. The sequence continues at coordinate 649 of JANEMG010000219.1, forward strand.
ATCAAGGCCAATGCCTATGGCCATGGCCTGATCGAGGTGGCGAAGACGCTGGTCGGTGTCGATGCTTTCGCCGTGGCCCGGGTCGATGAGGGTATCCGGCTGCGTCAGGCCGGAACCGCCGGGCGCATCGTGGTCCTGGAAGGGTTTACCTGCGGCGAGGAATTGCAGCTGCTGCTGGAGCATGGTCTCGAGGCGGTTGTTCATGGCGTCTGGCAGCTCGATCTGCTCGAGGAAACACAGGCTGCAGGAAAATTACCGGTGTGGTTGAAGCTGGATACCGGCATGGGCCGCCTGGGGTTCACCCGCTCCGAACTGCCGATGGCCTACCGGCGCCTGAGCCGATGCCATAATGTCGCCGATCCTGTGCATCTGATGACCCATCTGGCCAATGCCGATGATTTGCAGGATCCTAAAACCGGGCAGCAGCTGGCATTGTTCCATGCTGCGACAGTGGACTATTCCACCCCGAAAACGCTGGCCAATTCGGCAGGGATTCTGGCTTGGCCGGACTCGATTGCCGACTGGGTGCGTCCTGGCATCATGCTCTACGGGGTATCCCCTTTTCCCGGGCAGTGCGGCAGGCAGCTGGGGCTGCAGCCGGTAATGAGTCTGCATTCCAGGCTGATTGCGGTAAAAACCATCGCCGCTGGCGACAGCGTCGGCTATGGCGGGCAATGGACAGCCCGGCGATCGACACGGCTCGGCGTGGTGGCCATCGGTTATGGAGACGGCTATCCCCGGCAGGCGAAAACAGGCACGCCGGTTCTGGTCAATGACGTGCGCACAGCATTGATTGGCAGGGTGTCCATGGATATGATCACCGTCGATCTGGAGAACTGTCCCGAAGCCAGACCAGGCGACCCGGTCACGTTGTGGGGGGGCGGACTGCCGGTGGAGGAAATCGCCTGCTGTGCCGACACCATACCCTATACATTGTTGTGCGGCATTACCCAGCGTGTACAGATCGTTGCCCGATGAGGGAGGGGGTTTTGCAGGTTTACAGATCGAACCGGACAGGATTTTCCGTTTATCCTGGCTGCAGAAAAGCCGGGGATGACAATCCTTCTTGTCATCCCGATGCCAGTACAGCACCTGTTTTGAATTGTCGGATCTGCCACGGACAATCCTTTTTTCATCAGTAGAAGTAACTCCTCACCCATAGTAAAAAAAGCCCCTATGGGTGGTCTGTGGAGGAAGTGTCTTTGGCAGGGATGCCAAAGTCAAGCCTACAGGGATGTATTCACGGCGTCTTCCGGAACAGACTACCCATAAGGGCCCGAGTAGTCATCAGTAGGAAAACAAGGTGCTGCACAAGGAGGAATCCTGAAGGTGCAGAGTTCAAGATTCTTTCCTTGGCAGAATGAAAAAATGACATATCAAGGCGGCGGCTGGATGGATCACGAAGCATTTTTCCGCCCGACAGGAAAATTTTCATAAGCATGCAGAAAAAAACCAAAACGGCATTCGTTTGCACCGAATGCGGCGCGGATTATCCGCGCTGGGCAGGGCAATGCAGCAGCTGCGGGGAATGGAATACCGTCAGGGAGGTGCGCCTCGGCTCCGACAAATCCGGTACGGCCGCTCGTCGTGCCGGCTATGCCGGTCAGCGATCCACGGTGCAGCGGCTGTCCGACGTCGATCTCGCCCGTGCGGAAAGAGTCTCCACAGGCATTGCCGAATTCGATCGTGTCCTTGGCGGCGGCGTGGTCCGGGGCAGTGTCGTGTTGATCGGCGGTGCGCCTGGAGCGGGGAAGAGCACCATCCTGCTGCAGGCCATCGCCAGCGTGGCGCAGCGCGGCATCGAAGTGTTGTATGTTTCCGGTGAGGAGTCTCTGCAGCAGATCGCGGAACGGGCGCAGCGACTGGGCCTGCCGGCGCAGAACATCAAAATGCTGGCGGAAACCTCGGTGGAGAATATCTGCCAGGTGATCGACGAGGAAAAGCCGCAGCTGCTGGTCATCGATTCGATACAGGTGATGCATACCGCGCAGAGCGACTCCGCGCCGGGTTCCGTTTCCCAGGTCCGGGAGTCGGCGAGCATGCTGACCCAGTATGCCAAAATCCATGCAGTTTCGATTTTCATGGTGGGTCATGTCACCAAGGACCAGTCCCTTGCCGGGCCGATGACGCTCAGCCACATCGTCGATACCCAGGTGGTGCTGGCGGCCACCGACGATGCCCGCTACCGCGTGCTGCGCGCGGACAAGAACCGCTTCGGCAGCGTCGGGGAACTGGGGTTTTTCGCGATGGGGAGCAGCGGCCTGAAGGAAGTGAAAAATCCGTCGGCGATGTTCTTGTCGCGCTCCGATAATCCATCCCCTGGAAGTGTCGTCACCGTATTATGGGAAGGGACCCGGCCCTTGCTGGTGGAAATCCAGGCGCTGGTCACCGAATGTCAGTATGGCAATCCCCGGCGCCTGGCAGTGGGCTTCGACCAGAATCGCCTTGCCATGCTGCTGGCCGTATTGTCCCGCCATGGCGGCATCTTCACGGCCAATGACGAAATCTATGCCAATGTCGTCGGCGGGATCAAGGTCACCGAAACCAGTTCCGATCTGGCCATCGTCATCAGCATCGTTTCCAGCCTCAAGGATCAGGTTGTTGCCAGGGACGCGCTGTTTTTTGGCGAGATCGGCCTGAATGGCGAGATACGGCCGGTTGCCAATGGCTATCCCAGATTGAACGATGCCGCCAAGCACGGCTTCAAGAAGGCGGTCATCCCCAAGGCCAATAATCCGAAAAAGCCGATACAGGGACTCAAGACCTATCCTGTGACCGGTATTGCCGAGGCGCTGGAACTGCTCCCGGAAATCTAGCGCATCGATACAGCCAGAGAAAGCTTTGTCAATCGGTGAGAGTGTTTTGCTGTGGAATCGAGGGTTGCCTGGCTGCCGCTGCTGGAGTCAGGTTGCGGCCGTTTCGACGAGAGCCAGCAGATCTCTTTCCAGCAGGTCGCTGTTGCCGAGATTCAGTTCCACCAGACGACGTAGCTGACTGATGCTGTCGATGCCGACATGCACGCATTGGAAGCCGGTATCGCGGCCGATGCTGTGCGCCGGCTGAAGCGCCATGTCGATTTCGATGCTGTCGGAAAGTCTCAGCTGCAAGGTATAGATCTGCTGCAAGTCACCTGCCCAGGGCTCGGGGAAGCGCAGCAGGCAGCCCTTCAGACACAGGTCGATGACCTGGCAGGGCCAGGCTTTTCCCTGGCTGTGCAGGCAGGCATTTGCAGTATAGAAAACGCGATGGAAGCTGCGTTTTTCGTTGAGGATCTGCGCTGGCATGCGGTCGTCAGTCGATGAAGAACTGCATGGCGCTGTTATCGATGACGACGGTATCGTTGTGCTGCAGTTTTACGGTATTTTCCCCCAGGGGCTGCTGATTGACCTGCAGTGAATTGTCATGTTCCAGTGCGGAGATGAAGTAGCCATCTTTTCTTTTGCTGATCACGACGAAGCCGTCTCCACCACGGCCCAGACGGGTCATGGCCTTTTTCAGCGGGATGACGCGGCCGATGTGCTTGCCGCTGATGACCTGAAGGTTGGCTTCCGGCACTTTGACGGCAGGTTTGATTTCTTCATTGAGGGACTCGATATCCTTGCTCAGCAGCGTGTCTTTCTGCAGGTCCGCAGTGATGACGACCGTGGAGTTGAAGACGATCGTATGTTTGCCGATGGTTATCTTGTCGCCATTTTCCAGATTGGTTTCCCTGACTTTTTCACCATTGACGATCAGCGGAAAGTCATCGTTCAGCTGTTTGATGATGGTAATGTTTTCCTTGAGCATTACCGCAGCATGAGCCGGTGCGATGGCCAGACTGTCGAGATTGATATCATTGGTCTCGTCCCGGCCAATATGTACTACGCCGCTATCGAACAGACTGGACTGAATGGGTTTGTCTTTGAAAAAAACCTCTGTACATGACAAAAAAATTATCGAGCACACAACGACAGATTATTACAAACTGGGTCTGGAAGGCTTGGTCGCAGTATTGAAATCATTATCAACAGTAGTTTTTTGGATGTCGTA
>JANEMG010000220.1 GCA_024511045.1 Gammaproteobacteria bacterium
TGCGCAGCATTTAACCAGCCAAAATCAATTTTTAGTTTTGCATATGGCTCTATACTGTTCAGTTTAAATTAAGCTCATGCCATTACGATGGACGCACTAAAATTTTGGAGACTGAAAATGAAAAAACTACTTGTACTCTGTCTGGCGGCCCTGTTTGCCGCAGGTTGTTCCATCGACCCCTACACCGGGGAAGAGAAAGTCAGCAATACCGGCAAGGGGGCCGGCATCGGTGCGGCGGCCGGCGCGGCAGTTGGCGGCGGCATCGGTTATTACATGGACCGTCAGGAAGCGAAAATACGCGCCCAGCTGGAAGGAACCGGCGTCAGGGTGGTCCGGGAAGGCGACAATATCCGGCTGATCATGCCCGGCAATATCACCTTCGCGACGGATTCCTACCGTATTTCTCCAAGTTTCTTTCCTATCCTTGATTCGATTGCCCTGGTCCTGAAGGAGTTCGACAAGACCAGCATCGATGTCGCCGGCTATACCGACTCGACAGGCAGCTTCGAATACAATCAGAAACTTTCCGAAAACCGCGCCAACAGCGTCACCAGCTACCTGATCAGCGCCGGCGTCGCGGCCGGGCGCATCCAGACCAGGGGCTTTGGCGAACGCTACCCCATAGCTTCGAACAGCAGCGCCATGGGTCGCAGTCAGAACCGCAGGGTGGAAATCAGGATTCGTCCACAGGGCTGATTAAGCATTATCAATACCCTTTTGCTTATTGGCCATCGCTGCATTCCTGCAGCGATGGCCATTCTGTTTGACCGGCTACCACAATAATTTGATCGCGGCGACCAGCAGCAATACCGAAAAATAGCGTTTCAAGGCCAGGGTCGGCAGGCTTTGCGCCAGCATCGCTCCAACCGGCGCCAGCAGCGAACTGGTGATGACGATGCCGAAAAAAGCTGGCAGGTAGACATAACCGGCGCTGCCGGCAGGCAGCCCGGTTTTGTTCCAGCCCAGCAATATATAGCCCAGGGTCCCGGCGATGGCGATGGGCAGGCCGCAGGTGCTGGCGATGGCGACGGCATTGCGGATGGGAAACCGGCATCGAGTCAAAAAGGGTGCCGTCAGGGTCCCGCCACCGATGCCCAGTATTGCCGATATCACGCCGATGGCCATGCCTGCCGTCCTGAGCAGTAGCGGATTTCTCTGCAGGTCCCGCGCTCCCGGCTGGAAATGGAATGCCATCTGCAGGGCGGCGTAGATCAGGAAGCAGGCAAATATGGTTTTTAGCATGACTGCGGGCAGATATTCGGCGATCAGGCTGCCCAGCACCGCCCCGGCAAATACCGTTGGCGCCAGATAGGCGACGATATCCCACAACACGGCGCCGCGCCGGTGATGGGCCACAATGGCTGCAGCGGCAGTGACGATGATGGTGGCTAGTGACGTGGCAACGGCCATGATCATGTTCAACTCGGCGGCAACCCCCTGTCTGTTGAACAGCCAGACGAAAAAAGGCACCAGCACCATGCCGCCGCCGATGCCGAACATCCCCGCAAGAATTCCGGCAAATCCGCCAAACAGCAGGCACAAGCCGAATGTTTCAAGCATTGCTCTTTCCTGAATTGATATCAACGCCAGCCATGGTTCGATGCATGATGAGCGGCATGAATATATCCCGGCAGGGCAATTGCAGCAGAACCGGCTGTCTATTGTCCGCAGTCTTCCCGGTTCTTCGCCAGTTGCGGTAACATGCACTGATTCCTAACAAGTTTGGTTTTGAATGGCCCATGAAAAAATATCTGGTTGGTGGCGCGGTGCGCGATCGACTGCTTGGCTTGCCGGTGACGGAACGGGATTGGGTGGTCGTCGGGGAAACACCAGAAAGTATGGTAGCAAAAAATTACAAACCGGTAGGCAAGGATTTTCCGGTGTTTTTGCATCCCGCGACGCATGAAGAATATGCGCTGGCCCGTACCGAGCGCAAAACCGCGCCTGGCTACAGGGGTTTTGCCATACACGCGACGCCCGATGTCACGCTGGAAGAAGACCTGAAGCGCCGGGATCTGACCATCAACGCCATGGCGATGTCCAGCGACGGCAGGCTGATCGATCCCTACGGCGGAAAAAAGGATCTGGAGAACAGGCTGCTGCGGCATGTTTCCCCGGCCTTTTGCGAAGACCCTGTGCGGGTGCTGCGCATCGCCCGTTTTGCCGCGCGCTACGCACATCTGGGTTTCAGCATCGCCGCGGAAACCCGGCGCCTGATTACGCAGATGGTGGACAATGGTGAAGTGGATCAGCTGGTGCCTGAGCGGGTCTGGGCGGAAACCGTCAAGGCGTTGTCGGAAAAAACACCGAGCGCCTACTTCGAGGTGCTGCGCAGTTGTGGTGCCCTGGCAGTGATTTTTCCGGAGCTCGAGCGGCTGTTTGGCGTGCCGCAACCCGCAGTCCACCACCCCGAGATCGATACCGGTCTGCACACCCTGATGGTCCTCGAGCAGGCTGCGAAGCTTTCCGACAAGCCGCTGGTCAGATTTGCCGCCCTGGTACACGATCTCGGCAAGGCGGCGACCCCCAGGGAGCAGTGGCCGCACCATCATGGGCATGAACAGTCGGGTCTGCCGATTCTGCACGACTTTTGTCAGCGCCTGCGCGTACCCAAGCTGTTCGGCAAGCTGGCGCAGCAAGTCATGCGTTATCACAGTCATTGCCATCGGGCCTTGGAATTGCGCCCGGCAACTCTTGTCGACATGCTGGCCGCCATGGGCATGTTCAAGGAAAATGCCGACCTGAGTGATTTTCTGCTGGCCTGCACGGCGGATGCCAGAGGCCGTACCGGCAGGGAAAACTGTTCCTACCCGCAGGCCGATTATTTACGTGCCGCGCAGCAGGCAGGGAAGTCGGTCGATACTGCCGGAATCATGGACAAGGGTCTGCGCGGACCGGAAATCGGCAATGCCATCCGGGAATTGCGGATCAGGGCGGTAAAGTCCGTCAAATACGCTTTTGCAAATAACCAGAGCTTGCCATGAGTGGCTTGGGGGGGGGAGAGGCGATTCCAGGTATTTACAGCCGGCATTGTCCAATTTGCGGCAGTTGTTCGCCTGACAAACAACGCTGTGAAACCAGCCTGGACGCTTGGCGGCAGCAGGAATGCTGCCGCCAGGCGTTCAACCGTATTGATCAATCTGCCAGGGGCAGGCCGCTGGGCACGGATTGCGGCACCGTCCAGCGCATATCCAGACTGTTTGGGTCGGTCAGGGCATGCAGGAAGTCAAGCAGCAGCTGCACCTCTCTGTCGGAAAGCTGCACGGGATCGGTCTCGATGGCGTCGGTAAAGGTCGTGATCCGGTCCGCATCGTCTTTATTGAGAAGCTGATAAGCTTCGGCATCCAAAGCATCGAGGTCGGCGCGTGACGGCAGGGCAGCCTGGGCGGGATCGTAGGCCAGGAAGGACTGTTCAGCATCAGATGGTGTCGGACAATGCCCTCCAGCGTGTCATAGGCGCCATCATGACCCCAGGGCCCCGTCAATGCGACGTTTCTCAATGTCGGTGTGCGGAATCTGTAGCGTTCGGCCGGATCTCCCGTAACGCGTTCCCGGCCAAAATCGTCGAAGCCGTTGGGTCCGTCGCCTTTTCCCGGGCCGATTTGCGGGATGCCGATGGCGTGAAAATCCTGGTCCGTCAGCAATGCGCCGCTGTGGCAGCGGATGCAATTGGCCTTGCCCCTGAACAGTTTCCAACCTCTTTTGGCATTTCTACTCAACGCGGATTTTTCACCGCGCAGATAACGGTCGAAGGGACTGTTGTCGGCCCGATAGGCGGCCGCTTCAAAGGCGCCAATGGCATTGGCAATGTGGAAAAATGTTATTTCCTCATCGGGATAGGCTTCTGCAAATAATTCCCGATAGGTTTCATATGCCATGACTCTGTCTGTCAGCAGCGACCAGACCATGGCTTCGTTGCCGGGAATCGCGGCGGCATCAGCGACAGCATTTTTACCCGGCTGGCCAGCCATCTCGGTGCCGGATGTGGGAGGGAACATGGCCTGCGCGGCCAAGGGATTGTCCAGCTCCGTAAATGTGCCGGCGGGAGTATGGATTTCATCGGGATTGTCGCTGTTGCGCATGACCCTGCCGTCATGAAACATCGTGGTAATCTGTTTGGCTCCCAGGTTGAAAACAGGTGGTGCGTTTCGGGGGACGCGTTCGGGGATATCGCCGGCAGCGCGTGCCATGCCCAGTCCCAGCCCCCCTTCACCGGCGGAAAGAGACAGGCCGTCGCCGGTCGCCGCCAGCGGGTGATGACAGGTTGCGCAGGAAATATTCCTGTTGCCCGACAATACTTTGTCGAAAAACAGTAATCTGCCCAGTTCGATTTTGGCAGGGCTCGTTGCAGGGAAATCGGCATCGGTCAAGGGCTGGATCTTCATTTTTTTTATGTGGCCGCCGGCTTGTGCGTGTGTGGCGGACAGTAATAACACCAGCAGCAGTGCCGCTGGCTTGCTGATGCGGCGTATGAAATTTGATGTGTAGTTGGTGTGCATGAAATGTTGCTCATTATTGTTATGGTTTCACTCTGTACATGACAAAAAAATTATCGAGCACACAACGACAGATTATTACAAACTGGGTCTGGAAGGCTTGGTCGCAGTATTGAAATCATTATCAACAGTACTAGAGTTTAGAGTTTCAGAGGAGAAAAACCACTAAAAATCTCAA
>JANEMG010000221.1 GCA_024511045.1 Gammaproteobacteria bacterium
CTACGCAACAACTTCGCAAGCTCGTTGCTGCTCCGTACTTGTCTCCCAATGACTGGACGCCGCGTTTGGATGCCTACTTTGCTTCCCCTCTGGCGCTATGCGCACGACGGGTAAGCAGTGTGGCCTCGCGGCTACTGGGGTCTACCAGCCTTCGCTTCGCTCTCCATGGCTGGCAGCGGGTGAACTCGGCCATGTGAACGCCGCCCTCAATATTCCCCTGGAAGAGCTGGCGCAACACATCGGCGACCTTTTCGCCTACAGGGAAAGGCCCGTTGCCATCATCTGCACCACCGACCGTAAATCGAAAAAGGCAGCCCGATTGCTGAACAGGGCTGGCTTTTCCGACGTGCGGGTGGTCGCAGGTGGCATGACACAATGGAACCAGTACAATTGGCCTATCGAGCACGACGGCCCACACTGACCTGAAACCATGGATCTTACTGAACAAGTCAAGCACTACTATGGCAAGGTGCTGCAGGGCAGCGATGACCTGAAGACCGGTGCCTGCTGCACCACTGACGCCGCCCCCGCCCATATCCGGGCGCTGATGACGGATATCCACCCTGAAGTGTCCTCCCGTTATTACGGCTGCGGGCTGGTGGTCCCCGAACTGCTGGAAGGCTGCCGTATTCTGGACCTGGGCAGTGGCAGTGGCCAGGACGTCTTTCTGCTATCCGCTCTGGCAGGAGAACAGGGGGAAGTGGTCGGCGTGGACATGACGCCGGAGCAACTGGAAGTCGCCCGAAAGCACGAAGCCTGGCATCAGGAAAAATACGGCTATTCGCGGCCCAACACCCGTTTTCTCGAAGGGCGGCTGGAACAGCTGGATACGCTGGAGCTGGAGCCCGGCTCCTTCGATATAGTGGTTTCCAATTGCGTCCTCAACCTTGTACCCGACAAGGAAGCAGTGCTCGCGAGCGTTTTCCGGCTGCTCAAATTCGGTGGTGAGTTTTACTTCTCTGATGTGTATGCCGACCGGCGGCTGCCCGAGGCGCTGAAGGCCGATCCCGTGCTCTATGGCGAATGCCTGTCCGGTGCCCTGTACTGGAACGATTTTCTGCAACTGGCCAAGCAGGCCGGCTTTGCCGATCCCCGGCTGCTTACCGGCCGTCCCCTGTCCGTCGACGATCCTGCCCAGCAGGAAAAGCTGGGCAACGCCCGCTTCTTTTCCGCCACTTACCGTCTGATCAAGCTGGACGGGCTGGAAAGTCACTGCGAGGACTACGGGCAGGCGGTGCGCTACAAGGGGAGCATTCCCCATCATGAACACAGCTTTACCCTGGACAGGCATCATGTGATCGAATCCGGGCGTGTGTTCCCTGTCTGCGGCAACACCTGGCGCATGCTGCACGAGACGCGCTTCGCACCACATTTCGAGTTTTTCGGTGATTTCAGCAGCCACTTCGGTATATTCGCCGGTTGCGGCACGGATCTGCCCTTCGAGACAGCAGACACGCAATCCACCAGCGGCTGTTGCTGAGCAATGCATGCCACCCTGCCCCTGCTGAAGGAAACCGACTTCCCGCCCCTGGTGCGGAACAACCTGACCACGCTGCAGGTCAACCTGGGATACCGCTGCAACCAGAGCTGCCTGCACTGCCATGTGAATGCCAGCCCCAGGCGACCGGAACAAATGGCGCGGGAGACTGTGGAACTGGTACTGGAAGTGCTGCAGCGGCAAAAGCTGCGAACCCTCGATCTCACCGGCGGCGCACCCGAACTCAATCCCCATTTCCGTTACCTGGTGAGCGAAGCCACGCGACTGGGCGTGCAGGTCATCGACCGCTGCAACCTCACCATCCTGCAGGAACCCGGGCAGGAAGACCTGGCGGATTTTCTCGCGGAACAGGGGGTGGAAATCACCGCTTCCCTGCCCTGCTACCTGCCGGAAAACGTCGATGCCCAGCGCGGCAAGGGCGTGTATCAGGACAGCCTGGCGGGATTGCGACAGCTCAACGCCAGGGGTTACGGCAGTGATCCCAGGCGGGTGCTCAACCTCGTGTACAACCCGGGCGGCCCGAGCCTGCCACCACCGCAGCAGCTTCTGGAGCAGGATTACCGCAAGCGCCTGGGTGAACGTGGCATCGTCTTCAACCGGCTGTTCACCATCACCAACATGCCCATCAAACGTTTTGGCAGCACCCTCATCAGCAAAGGCATTTTCCAGGACTACATGCAGACCCTGCGTGGCGCGCATCAGGCCGACAACCTGGCCGGTGTCATGTGCCGTTCCCTCATCAGCGTCGACTGGCAGGGCCGTCTGTACGACTGTGACTTCAACCAGATGCTGGACATGCCCCTGACATTGCCTCACAGCAGCCGTCCGCTTCTGCAAGACCTGCTGAAACAGGACATGGAAGGCCGCCCCATCGCCATTGCCGATCACTGCTATGGCTGCACCGCCGGACAGGGCAGCAGCTGCGGCGGCGCACTGGACTCATGATCTCTGTCATCATCCCCTGCCTGAACGAGGCCGCAAATATCCAGGCCACACTGACCGGCCTGCAGCCCCTGCGCTGCCGTGGTCATGAGATCATCGTCGTCGATGGCGGCAGCAACGACGACACCATTGCCCTGGCATCCCCGCTGGCTGACAAAGTGCTGTTGTCCGCCAAAGGCCGCGCCCGGCAGATGAACGCAGGCGCACAAGCCGCAAACGGGGACGTCCTCTGGTTTGTTCACGCGGATACCCGGGTCATGCCCGATGCCGACAGGCTGATACTGCAGGCCCTGCAACGACAGTCTGCCGCATGGGGGCGCTTCGATGTACGCCTGTCCGGCAGCAGGCTGCTGCTGCGCATGGTGGAAAAGGCCATGAACCTGCGCTCCCGCCTGAGCGGCATCGCTACCGGCGATCAGGGCATCTTCGTGCGGGCTGGCGCTTTTCAGCATATCGGCGGCTATGCGGAGATTCCCCTGATGGAAGACATCGACCTGAGCCGCAGGCTGAAAAAAACCGCCGGCAATCCACTATGCCTGACTGGAAAGCTGCTTACCTCCAGCCGCCGCTGGGAAACCTGGGGCATCGTGAAAACCATCCTGCTCATGTGGCGGCTGCGCCTGCGCTATGCCCTGGGCGCAGACCCGGCTGAGCTGGCGCGCCTGTACCGGTGACCGGCGGGAAGGTCCTGGTATTCGCCCGGGCGCCCGTACCCGGCGAGACGAAGACCCGTCTCATTCCCGCACTGGGTGCCGAAGGCGCCGCCACACTGCATGCCCTGCTCATCGAACGAACCCTGCTTGCACTCGCTGATCTGCAATCCGCCTCCGTCGAACTCTTGTGCACTCCCGGCACCGAACAGGCGTTCTTTCACCACTGCAGAGAAAAGTTCGGTTGCACCCTGAAACAACAGCAGGGCGCAGACCTGGGCAGCCGCATGGCATCGGCACTGGAATCGGCACTGGCAGATGCTCCCTGGGCCATTCTGCTCGGTACCGACTGCCCCGACCTTCATGCCCGGGATATTCAGGAAGCCATCGCTGCATTGAACAGAGGGAACGATGCCGTGGTGGGACCGGCACACGATGGCGGCTACTATCTCATCGGTCTGCGTCAAACTTCCCCGCAACTGTTTTCGGACATCCCCTGGGGAAGCGGCAGCGTATGGAGACTGACAAGAGAACGACTGGAACAGCTCGGCTGGCGGTATTCCCTGCTGCGCGCGCAGCACGACCTGGACCGTCCCGGCGATCTGCAGCATTTTCCCCGGCTGCGCGAACAGCTCAGGGATGCGGTTCGCCTTCGAGATCCTCAATGATGGGGCAGCCGTCTTCCGCTCCCCGGCACAGGTTGACCAACAAGGTGAGTTCGTTGCGCAGGGTTTCCAGCTCCCTGAGCTGTGTTTCCACGGCCTCCAGCTTGTGGTGTGCGAGTTCACGGACTTCATCCCGGGCATGCTGCGGGTCGGCACGCATCTCCAGCAGTTTGGCCACTTCCTCCAGGGTGAAGTTCATGGACTTGGCGCGCTGAATGAAACGCAGCAGTGACAAATCCTTTGCGGTGTAGAAACGCACGCCCGCCTCGCTGCGCCCCACCCGGAGCAGCCCCAGCTTCTCGTAGTAGCGGAGTGTATCGGTGCTCAGACCCGTCCGTTCGGCCACCTCGCCGATGCGCAAGGGCCGCTCAGTATTCGATGACGAGGAAATACTCATTCAGAAGATAGAGTCCTGTAACAAACAGCGTGATGCCCGCAATGATTTCCAGCTTCCGCTGGTGCCGGGAGATGATGCTCAGGGATTCCAGCCAGCCCATGCTCCATGCACCCAGGATCACGGGTATGCTACGCCCCAGGGCAAAAGCGAGCAACAGCAGGCCACCGAAGGTCACCGAGCCGATGGCGGCACTGGCGGTGAGGGTGACCAGCAGCGCTGGCGTACAGAACGGGCAGACGGCAATGGAAAAAGGAATAGCCAGCAGGAAGGCGCCCCAGATGCCGCTCACCCGCCTGGCCCGCATGGACAGCCAGGGGAAGCGTATCCGCAGCCAGCCGCCCCAGATCAGCCCCAGCACCATGAGTAGCGGTCCCAGCAGCAGTCCCCAGGCCCTGCCCATGATGTCTTTCACCCAGTCACCACCCAGCGCTGCACCGACACCCAGTACCGTGTGGGTGAGCAGCATGCCGAAGACGAAGGCCGCGCCCATGAGCAGTGCCCTGCGT
>JANEMG010000016.1 GCA_024511045.1 Gammaproteobacteria bacterium
TGGATCCACCATAGAAATACGTAATTATTGAGAATCATTCGCATCCACAGGGTGCGCAGCATTCAACCAGCCAAAATCAATTTTTAATTTTGCATATGGCTCACAAAGCTGTTAAAATAACCGGTTTTGAATCTCAATCCTTAATTTAAACTGACAATGCATAAAATTCTTATTGCGGACAAATTAGCCGAAGCAGGAATCAATTATCTCAACGAGCAACCCGACTTTCAGGTTCATATCGATACCGGACTCGACGAGCAGCAGCTCTGCGACATCATCGGTGATTATGACGCGCTGTTGATCCGCAGCGGCACCACTGTAACAGAAAAAGTGCTGCAGGCGGGGAATAAACTGAAAGTCGTCGGCCGTGCCGGCATCGGTGTCGACAATGTCGATGTCGACGCCGCCACCGAAAGGGGCGTCATCGTCATGAACACCCCCGATGCCAATGCCACCACCACGGCGGAACTGGCCATCGCCCATATCATGTCCCTGAGCCGCCATCTGCCCCAGGCGGACCGCTCCATCCGCGCCAGGAAATGGGAAAGATCCAGATTGATGGGCACCGAACTGGCCTACAAGACGCTGGCCATCTTTGGTTTCGGCACCATCGGCCGGATCGTTGCGGAACGTGCGCTGGGTCTGAAAATGCATGTCATCGCCTATGATCCCTTCGTGACCGCCGAGGTGTTCGACAAGATTGGCGTGGAAAAAGTGGAACTGGACGACCTGATTGCCCGGGCCGACTATCTGACCCTGCACTGCCCGATGAATGACAAGACCCGGGGCGTGATCAATGCGGAACGCATCGCGGCCATGAAAAAAGGTGCGCGCATCATCAACTGCGCGCGCGGCGGTCTGATCGATGAAGCGGCGCTTTATGAAGCCCTGAAGAGCGGCCATCTGTCCGGTGCGGCGCTGGATGTCTACCAGAAGGAGCCGCCAACCGATTCCCCGTTGCTGGAGCTGGACAATATCGTCTTCACGCCGCATCTCGGTGCGTCCACCAGCGAGGCGCAGGTTGCCGTCAGCGTGGAAATCGCCCGCCAGGTGGTGACCTACCTGAGCACCGGTGAGGCGGTCAATGCCTTGAATCTGCCGAGACTGTCGGCCGAGGAACTGCACAAGTCGCAACCTTTCATGACCATGGCGCACATTCTCGGCCGCACCCTGGCGGGACTGGCCACGCAGCCCTTGGAGAGACTGGAGATAGCGCTGTTCGGCAGGGCGGCCGAAGTCGATGTGCATATCGTTTCCATCGAGGTGCTGGTAGGCGTGCTGGGCGAGCAATTGTCCATTCCGGTGAATCGTGTCAACGCCGTCAACCTGGCCAAGCGGCAGGGCATCACCCTGACCGAATCGCGCACCGAAGAGGCCTTCGACTACGTGTCCCTGATCCGGCTGACCGGGTTCTACGACGGTGAATCCCTGTCTCTGGCAGGGACCCTGCTGGGAGGCCGTCACCCGCGTCTGGTCAGCATCGATCACTATGAAATCGAGGTGGTGCCGGAAGGCACGCTGCTGATCACCCGTCATGAAGACAAGCCGGGGGTCATCGCGGCACTGGGTTCGGTACTGGGCAACGCCAATATCAATATTTCCCGCATGCAGGTGGGAGTCGCCGACGACAATCAGATGGCCATGGCGGTGATCAGCGTCTCCGCGCCGCTGCCGGATGAAGTCATGGCGGGCGTCTGCAACATCCCGGCCGTACAGCAGGCGACGCAGGTTGTCCTGTAAAATGCCGCGGCCGTACAACATCGTCTGCTTCGACTGCGACAGCACGCTCAGCGAGATCGAGGGCATCGATGAGCTGGCCAGACGCAACGGCGTCGGGGAGCAGGTGGCGGAATTGACCAACATCGCCATGGATGGTCAGTTGTCTCTGGAGGCGGTGTATGAACGCCGCCTCGCCCTGATCCAGCCCGACCGGGCGTCGATCGAATGGCTGGCCCGGCGCTACATCGAGGAACTGGTGGAGGGTGCGGTGGAAGTGGTCAGGGCATTGCAGGACAGCGGCCGGCAGGTGCATGTCATCAGCGGCGGCATACGCCAAGCCATCCTGCCGCTGCTGGCCAGACTAAGCATCGCCGAGGAGCATCTGCATGCCGTCGAGGTCTATTTTCACGCCGACGGCAGCTATCGGGGCTTCGATGTCGATTCGCCGTTGGCGCGCAGCGGCGGCAAGGCGGAAATCTGCCGGCGGCTGAGCGATGGCGCCGATTCGCTGGTGATGATCGGTGATGGCCAGACCGATCTGGAAGCGAAGCAGGCGGGCGCCTATTTCATCGGCTTCGGCGGCGTTGTCGCCCGGCCCGCGGTGCGCCGCCAGGCAGACTGCTTCGTGCTGGAAAAAAACCTGCTGGCGGTGCTGCAGCATATTCCGGCGTAGGGCAGCTGTAGGAGCGGCTTCAGCCGCGATTTCAACTCATGGCCGAGCTGCTCAGCGTGTCTCAGAAATGGTCGTCGACGAGCACCTCCTGCAACGGCAATTGCCCGCCTCTGGGCAGCGCCGGCTGCGTGGCCTTGCCGATCACCACGAACAGGGCGATGACATGATCTTCCGGCAGGTTGATCAGTTCGCCCACCGCGTCGAAATCGAAGCCGTCCATGGGGCAGGAATCGTAGCCCATGTCCCTGGCCGCCAGCATCAGCGTCTGCGCGGCGATCCCGCAGGAGCGCATCGCCTCGTCGCGCTGCACCTGGTCCTTGCCGCGATAATAATTGTCGATGGCCGGCACGATATAGTCCTGGACTTCCCACGGCGCATTCCGCCAGTAGCGCTGCGGCTGTTTTTCCCAGGCCTTCAGATCGGCGCAGAGCACGATCAACAGCGAGGCGTCGGTAACCTGGGCCTGCTCCCAGGCGGCCGCGCGTATCTTGCGGCGCAGTTCCTTGTCACGCACGATCACGAAGCGCCAGTTCTGCAGGTTGAAGGCGGTGGGCGAGAGAATGGCCAGGGACAACAAATCCCTGATTTCATCCGCGGTCATGCTGTGGTTGGGATCGTACTGCTTGACCGCCCTGCGCGTCTCTATGGCCTGTCTGGTTTCCATAATCGATTCCTCCGACATGTTGAGAAAAGCGTCATTATAGTGCAAGCGGCGTGGAAAAGATTGCTTGTCTGCTGTTGTTTTGAAGGTAGTTGACCTTGGTCGAAATACCAGCAGGCCGATTGAAGAGTCTGTCCATGTGGAATTACGATAAAATCACGTGCTATATCTAATTTGGTGTTTTTGCATGCATGAAGAGGTTTTTGCACCGGAATTCGATTAGCTTTTGTAGTAATGTTAAAATTCCAGCAATGATGAATGCACTCCACAGGTGAAATATTTATTTTGTAATAATTCCTCATTCTCGTCCTCTTCGCCAGGAGAGGGCAATGAAATGCTGAATTATGATGCTCGAAATGAATTGATTTGGAAATTATTTAGAGAGAGAACATGGCAGGACATAGCAAGTGGGCGAACATCAAGCACCGCAAGGGTGCCCAGGATGCCAAGCGCGGCAAGATCTTCACCAAGCTGATTCGGGAAATCACCGTTGCCGCGAAGCAGGGTGGCGGCGGCGATCCGGCCAACAATCCCGCCTTGCGTTCGGCGATCGACAAGGCCTTGGGCGCCAACATGAAGCGCGATACCATCGACAACACCATCAAGAAAGCCACCGGCGCCCAGGAAGGGGTCAATTATGAAGAAGTGCGCTATGAAGGCTATGGGCCAGGCGGCACGGCGGTCATGGTCAATTGTCTGACCGACAATCGCAACCGCACCGTTGCCGAAGTGCGGCACGCCTTCACCAAGGCCGGCGGCAACCTGGGGACCGATGGCTCGGTATCCTACCTGTTCAACAAGGTGGGGATACTCAGTTATCCCGCATCGGCCGACGAAGATGCCATCATGGAGGCGGCCCTGGAGGCGGGCGCAGAGGACGTAGTCAGCAACGATGACGGCTCCATCGACGTCGTGACCACGCCGGATTCCTATCTGTCGGTCAAGGAGGCGATGATAGCCGCAGGTTTCACGCCGGCGACCGCGGAAGTCACGATGCAGGCCAGCACCAGTACCGAGCTGAATGCCAGGGAGGCGGAGAAAATGCTGCGCCTGATCGACCGACTGGAGGATCTGGATGATGTGCAGAACGTCTATTCCAATGCCGAAATCAGTGATGAAGTTCTCGCCGAACTGGAATGATCACGTTACTTTTCTGGGGAAAATAACTTGATAACGATTATTAATAACCAGCTTTGTGCTATTGTTATAATTGGTTCTTAGCAGTTCAATATTTCCAACAGGATTGACCCATCGACAATCACAAGCAGAGGGACCCCAGGGAATGCGATTGCCTGCAATGACAACGGAAAGGAAAAGACTGATCATGCCGGAAATCAGCCAGGCGGAACGGTCATGAACCGCATTCTCGGCATCGATCCGGGTTCCAGAACCACCGGCTATGGCATCATCGAAGAGACCGGAAACGGCTTGAAATACATCGCCAGCGGCTGCATACAGGTGCGCGGCGAGGCGCTGCCGGAGCGGTTGAAGCAGATTTTCGATGGTGTCAGTGAAATTGTCGGGCAATTCGCACCGGACCAGCTGGCCATCGAGCAGGTATTCATGCATCGCAACGCCGATTCCGCACTGAAACTGGGACAGGCGCGCGCCGCCGCCATCTGTGCCGCGCAGGTCAGGGGGGTGCCGGTCTATGAATACGCGGCAAGGCAGGTGAAACAAGCCCTGGTCGGCAAGGGCAGCGCCGATAAGAGCCAGGTGCAGCACATGGTTAAGATTCTGTTAAGCCTGACAGGGGATATTCAGACCGATGCCGGCGATGCGCTGGGGGTCTGCCTGTGTCACGCCCATCATCAGCAGACGGCACAGCGCATGCTGCGCGCGGGAGTATGATTTGATCGGTTTTCTACGTGGCAAGTTGCTGGCCAAGGCGCCGCCGCAGCTGCTACTGGACGTGCACGGCGTCGGCTACGAAATCGAAGCGCCGATGACGACATTCTATGATCTGCCCCAGATAGGTGAGGAAATCAGTCTGCACACCCATCTGGTGGTGCGTGATGACGCGCATATCCTGTTTGGCTTCGGCAGTGAACAGGACAGATCCTTGTTCCGGCTGCTGATCCGGGTCAATGGCGTCGGCCCGAAAATGGCCCTGACCATCCTGTCCGGATTGAGCGCCGAAGAATTCAGCCGCTGCATCGACAACAGTGACGCGCCGGCACTGGTGCGGTTACCCGGTGTCGGCAAAAAGACCGCGGAACGGCTGATCATTGAAATGCGCGATCGTCTGCCGGGATTGCAAGACCGGACCAGCAGTGCCGAAGGGGCGGGAGGAGCCGTGGCTTCACCGCACAATCCGAAGCAGGAGGCGATCAGCGCACTGATCGCCTTGGGCTACAAGGCACAGGACGCCAACAGGATGGTGCAGAACAGTGCCGAAGAGGGCAGCAGCTGTGAAGAGATCATACGCGCGGCCTTGCAGGGGGCAGGCAGGAAATGATAGAAAGCGACCGTCTGGTCACCGCCCATGGCAGCAACGATGAGGAACGCCAGGACCGGGCCATTCGTCCGCGCAGATTGGCGGATTATATCGGGCAGGTGGAACTGCGCCAGCAGATGGAGATTTTCATCCAGGCCAGCAAAACCCGTCGGGAAGCGCTGGACCATGTGCTGATCTTTGGTCCGCCGGGGCTGGGCAAGACCACGCTGGCCAATATCATCGCCAATGAAATGGAGGTCAACATCCGCCATACTTCGGGTCCGGTGCTGGACAAGGCCGGTGACCTGGCGGCGCTGCTGACCAATTTGGAAGCCCATAACGTGCTGTTCATCGATGAGATTCACCGCCTGAGTCCGGTGGTCGAAGAGATGCTCTATCCGGCCATGGAAGATTACCAGATCGATATCATGATCGGTGAGGGACCGGCCGCCCGCTCCATCAAGCTGGATCTGCCGCCCTTCACGCTGGTCGGCGCAACCACCCGGGCCGGCCTGCTGACCTCGCCGCTCAGGGACCGCTTCGGCATCGTGCAGCGTCTGGAGTTCTATGCGGTCGATGAACTGGCCAGCATCGTGCGGCGCTCGGCCAGGGTGCTGGGTATTGCCCTGGACCAGGCCGGCGCCGACGAGATCGCCCGTCGCTCCCGGGGAACGCCGCGCATCGCCAATCGCCTGCTGCGCCGGGTACGGGATTATGCCGAGGTCAAGTTCGACGGCAAAATCATCGAGGACATCGCCCGGCAGGCGCTGACTCTGCTGAAGGTCGATGACAGCGGTTTCGACGCCCTGGATCGCAAGCTGCTGAAGACCATCATCGACAATTTCGATGGCGGTCCGGTTGGTCTGGACAGTCTGGCTGCGGCGATCAGTGAGGAACGCGGCACCATAGAGGATGTGCTGGAGCCCTATTTGATCCAGCAGGGCTATATCATGCGAACGCCCAGGGGACGGGTGGCGACGCAGAGCGCCTACCTGCATTTCGGTCTGCAAGTACCGCAGACAAAGGGCGTTACCGGGGATTTGTTCAACTGACAGGGGCTTTCCATGGGGATTTGCAGTACTGCAGGGGAAGCCATAGGCTTTATTGCATGGCCGATTGAGTGGAGTGATTGCTGATGAAAAATACTTTTCCGCTGCGCGGCCGAAACATGCCGTTGCTGCTGTTGATTTTTATTTTTGTTGTTGCCGGCAGCGGCTGTGCAAAAATACAGGCCACCAAGCGCGCCGACAAGTTCAAGTCGACGCTGGATACGTACAGCGCCCTGCTGCGCTGGGGCAAATACAAGCAGGCGGGAACCCACATCAAGATGCGCGAGGGAGAGCCGAAGCAGCTCGATCTCGAATACCTGAAGCATATCCATGTCACCCGCTACGATGTCGTGCAGCAGGTCGCCAGCGTCGAGAACGAGGAAGAAGGCAAGGGGCCGACCGAGATTGCGATGATCGCCGAGATCGATTACTACCACGACGACGATTTGCGCGTGCATAGTTTCGAGCACCAGCAGTTGTGGTGGTATGACGAGGAACTGGAAAGGTGGTTCCTGGAAGGTGATCTGCCCGATTTTCAACAGCACGGCAGTCGTTAGACTGTCCCCTGGTTCACAGGAAGCAAGCCATTGCAGCAGTCAGCAGTATCGCCATTTCTTTGGCCGGTCAGGGTTTACTACGAAGACACCGATGCCGGCGGCGTGGTCTATTACGCCAATTATCTGAAATTTTTTGAACGCGCGCGTACCGAAATGCTCAGAGACAGGGGTTATGAACAGGACCAGTTGCGGGACAATGACGGCATAATTTTTGCCGTTCGCAGCGTGCAGGTGGATTATCTGCGCCCGGCCCGGTTCAATGAACAACTGCAGGTCAGCGCGGAAATTTCCCTCGTCAAGCCGGTAAGCCTGACTTTTCGGCAGGCCATCACCCGGGCGCATGAACTGTTGTGTCAGGGGACGATCCGTATTGCCTGCCTCGATGCGAACACCCTGCGTCCAAAAATTATTCCTGAAAATTTATTGCAACAGTTGAAAAATGGCTACTGATCTTTCCTTGTTCCATCTCATTGTCCAGGCCAGTTTCGTCGTGCAGTTGGTGATGCTGATTCTGCTGGCGGCATCGATTGCCTCCTGGGCGTTTATTTTTTCCAAGCGCAAGGAATTGCAGCAGGCAATGGTTGTCACCGAAGAATTTGAAGAGGCCTTCTGGTCGGGCGGCGAGCTGACCGATCTGTATAAAAAACTGACCGGCAACGGCTTCACGCCGGAAGGCATCGAAAAAATCTTTCTGGCCGGCTACAAGGAATTTTCCAGAATGCGTCAGAAAGCCGATGCCAGTCCGGTGGTGCAGGTGGAAAGCGCCCAGCGCAGCATGCGTATCGAGCTGACCCGGGAATTGGAGCGCCTGGACGAACGGCTGCCTTTCCTGGCCACGGTCGGTTCCACCAGCCCCTATGTGGGCCTGTTCGGCACGGTGTGGGGGATCATGAATTCCTTCCGTTCCCTGGGCAACGTGCAGCAGGCGACCCTGGCGCAGGTCGCCCCGGGCATCGCCGAGGCTCTGATCGCCACGGCCATCGGCCTGTTCGCGGCGATTCCTGCGGTAATCGCCTACAATCAGTTTGCCACCCGTCTGGAACGGCTGGCCGGCCGCTATGAATTGTTCATCGATGAGTTCGTCGTCCTGCTGCAGAGACAGGCGCACAGCTGATGGCGAAGCGTAGTATTCGCAGAAAACCCATGGCGGAAATCAATGTCGTCCCGTACATCGATGTCACGCTGGTGCTGCTGATCATCTTCATGATCACGGCGCCCTTGCTGCAGACCGGCGTGGACGTGGAGCTGCCCCAGGCGGAAGCGGAAACGGTCAGTCAGGAGCAGGACCCGCCGGTGATCATCTCGGTGGACAGAGAGGGGCGCTATTTCATCGATATCGGCGGCCAAGGTGATGATCCGGTTTCCGCCGGGGAATTGCTGATCCGGGTGGCTGCGGTGCTGCGCAACAAGCCGAAAACCCAGATTTATATCCGCGGTGACCAGGCTGTCAGTTATGGTACAGTGGTCACGGTAATGGCTGCCCTGAAAAATGCCGGTGCCCCCAGTGTCGGATTGATGACCAGGCCGTTTCAGCAGGATTGATGCTCATGTCGCGGGATACCTGGAATGCTTTTTTCAAGGCGCTGGCGTTGCATGGCCTGCTGCTGGGGCTGTTCGCATTGAGTTTCAACCAACGACAGACGCTGGTAAAGACCCAGCCCGTACCGGAAATCATCGAGGCTTCGGTGCTCGATGAAGCCCAGGTCGAGGCGCAGGCCAGGCAGCTGCGGGAACAGGAGGAGAGCCAACGCATCGCGGAGCAGCAGCGCAAACAGAAAATTGCCGATGAACTGCAACGTGAGAAAAAACGTCTCGAACAGATCCGGCAAAAACGCATTGCCGCCGAGAAGCAGGTGAAACAACAGGCGCTGAAAAAAAAGCGCGCTGAGGAGCAGGCGAAAAAGGCCGAGCTTGCCAGGCGCAAGGCGCTGGAAGCGGCGCGACTGGCAAAGATCAAGCAGCAGAAGGCCGAGCAGAAGGCGCGTCTCGAGGCAAAGCGCCGGCGTGAGGCCAGGCTCGCTGCTGAAAAGCGGCGCAAGGCCGAGGCGGAGGCAAAGGCCAAAGCGGAGCAGGCCAGGCGCCAGGCCGAAGAAGCGCAACGGGCCGCGCAAGCCAAACGTCAGGCAGCCGCGGCCAAAGCCAGGGCTGCACGCCAGCAGGAGGCCAGACAGTATGCCGAAGTTGCCATTCAGCGCAAGGTCAACCGCAGCTGGATACGGCCGCCATCGGTGCAGAAGGGCTTGCAGTGCACGATTCGCGTCAAGCTGCTGGCCAGCGGTGATGTCATGCAGGCAGTGGTCGTTTCCAGCAGCGGCGACCCGATATTCGACCGCTCGGCGGAAAATGCCGTGAGAAAGGCGTCGCCGCTGCCGGTACCATCCGACCCGGAATTGTTTGCCAGGGAATTCAGGACTTTTACCTTCGTGTTCAGGCCGCAATGACAGTATCGTCCCCCGGGGGGCTGCAATAGTAATCGCATTCAATACAGCAAGAAAAAAGGTTGAAGCAACGTGACTGATTATTTAAGGAATTTTCTTTTGACCGTGCTGGTGGGCATCGGCATGGTTTTACCGCTGTCTGTCCAGGCGGCGTTGACCATTGAAATCACCGAGGGCATCGAGTCTGCCGTGCCGATCGCGGTGGTGCCTTTTTCCTGGCAGAGGCTGACGCCAGGTGTGCCGGTGCATATTGCCGAGATCGTTAAGTCGGATTTAAGCCGCAGCGGTTATTTTAAAACCCTGCCCGAGCGGGACATGCTGACCCGTCCGGACAGTCCTGCGAAGGTGAAGTTTCGCAACTGGCGGGCGCTGGGACAGGACTATCTGGTGATCGGGCAGGTTACTGAACAGCGCGGCCGGTTCAATATCGAATTTCAGCTGTTCGATGTCTACAAGGGCGAGCAGTTGCTGGGATACCGGATGTCGGTGACGGATCATGAGTTGCGCAGGACGGCGCATCACATCAGTGATCTGATCTTTGAAAAACTGACCGGGAAAAAAGGCTATTTCAACAGCAGAATCGCCTATATCACCAGTGTCATCAAACCCGCTGGAAAAAAACAGTACAAGCTGCAGGTTGCCGATGCCGACGGCTTCAATCCGCAGACCATTGCCACGTCGTCTGAACCACTGATGTCGCCGGCCTGGTCTCCGGATGGCAGGAAAATTGCCTATGTGTCCTTTGAACGCAAGTCATCGGCGATTTTTGTGCAGACCCTGGCGACGGGAAAAAGGCAGCGAATATCCGCCTATCCGGGGATCAATGGCGCCCCCAGCTGGTCGCCCGATGGCAAGCGGCTGGCCATGACGCTTTCCAAGGATGGCAGCCCGGATATCTATGTCCTGAATCTGGCCACGCGGGCGCTGCTGAAATTGACCAAAAGCTTTGCCATCGATACCGAACCGACCTGGTCACCCGATGGGCGGAACATCGTCTTCACTTCCGACCGGGGCGGCAAGCCGCAGCTCTACATGATGCCCAGTTACGGCGGCAGACCCCGCAGGATCACCTTTACCGGCGACTACAACGCCCGCGGTATGTTCTCGCCGGATGGCAAGTGGCTGGCGATGGTGCACGCCAATGGCGGCGATTACCGGATCGCCGTCATGGACATGAAAACCCGGGACATCAATGTCTTGGCCGATGGCCGGCTGGACGAATCCCCCAGCTTCTCGCCCAACGGTAGCATGATTCTTTATGCATCCAGGAAAGGCACGCAGGGTTTTCTGTCCATCGTTTCGGTGGATGGCGGCATGCGCCAGAAACTGGTTTTCAATCAGGGTGAAGTGAGGGAACCGGCCTGGGGACGTTGAGAGTTCTATTGGTAACTACTCACCCATAGTAAAACAAGCCCCTGTGGGTGGTCTGTGGAGGAAGTGTCTTTGGCAGGGGTGCCAAAGTCAAGCCGACAGGGATGTATTCACGGCGTCTTTCGGAACAGACTACCCATAGGGGCCCTAGTAGTTACTTCTAACCATACCGGGCACCGGGACGACCGGGTATTCATGATCAAGGCGGCGGGCCGGGCGCGCTTTAGAGGAAGACCAGAATCCGGGTCAATTCTGGAATTATCTGCGCCAGCGCTGAACAGCGGTGAAGCGCCAGGCAGTAGGCTTGAGGCCAGACCATGTGTTTTGCGCATGGCTATTGAATTGACGACAACAATTTAGGAGAATGTAACAATGAAATCATTAAAGTCAGTATCGGGTTTGCTGCTGATCTTGACGCTGCTTTCCGGCTGCGGCATGTTTGGCGACACCGAAGACAGCCCGACTGCGGAAGGCCAGGGCAGTGGCGGTGAATATGGCGCCACGACCAGCGGCTACGGCGATGGTTCGTCGATTTCCGGCACCGAAACCCAGGGTTATGGCGGCGAACAGGCATCACTGGGCGGCAGTTTCGACGATCCCCAGAGTCCCTTGTCGAAACGCACCATTTATTTCAACTATGACAGCAGCCAGGTCCAGGATGCCTTCATTCCGGTGCTGTCCGCGCATGCACAATATCTGCTCGCCCATCCCCAGCAGCGCGTCACGCTGGAAGGTCATGCCGACGAGCGCGGTTCCCGGGAATACAACATTGCCCTGGGTGAACAGCGTGCCAAAGCGGTGGCCAGAATGCTGGAAGCTGAAGGTGTTTCACCTGGACAGCTGGAAATCGTCAGTTACGGCGAAGAAAAGCCTGCCGCCTATGAGCATGATGAAGCCGCCTGGCAGCTCAATCGACGTGTAGAACTGGTCTATCAAATCAATCGATGAAACGTTTATTTCTTTTTCTGTGCATTTGGGGTTCCGCCCTGGCGGAACCCCAGCCGCTGCCCCCGGTAATCGACAATTCCAGCTATGCGGATGGCTCCTCCTACCGATCGCGTTCCACCTCGAATCAGTCCCTGCTGGAAATGCTCAACCGGCTGGACCAGCTGCAGATCGAAGTCCAGCAGCTGCGCGGCCAGATCGAGGAACAGACCTACAGCATCGAGCAGATGCGTAAGCGACAGCAAAATATCTATACGGATCTCGATCAGCGCCTGCAGAAACTGGAGGGCGGCGGGCTGCCTGCAGCCAAGCCAGCGCCGGTCAAGGCCAAGCCTGCTCCGGCAGCGAGGCCGGCGGCGGCGAAAAAAACCAGCGCCGGAGAAAAGAAGCGCTATCAACAGGCCTATGACAAACTGCGCAATGGTCATTACAGCCAGGCCATCAGCCAGTTCAAGCAATTGCTGGCGGATTATCCCGGTGGCGAGTATGCGGACAATGCCCAGTACTGGCTGGGCGAGGCCTATAAAGTCAATCGTGATACCGAAGCCGCCCGGCGAGCCTTCAGCAAGCTCATCAGCGACTATCCGGACAGCCCGAAAGTGCCGGACGCCATGCTCAAACTCGGTTTTATCGAAGCCGAGCAGAAACACCCGGGCAAGGCCAGGGAATATCTGAAGGCATTGATCAAGCGTTACCCCGGTACCACTGCCCGCGCATCTGGCGGAAAAAAAATTGCAGCAGTTGGGTGATGTCAAATCGCCATGACCGATTTGCGCATTACCGAGATATTCCATTCCCTGCAGGGGGAATCCGACAGCATCGGCATCCCGACGGTTTTCGTTCGCCTGACCGGCTGTCCTCTGCGCTGCAGCTATTGCGATACGGCCTATGCCTTCAGCGGCGGGGAAAAAAAGTCCATCGATGACATCCTGCAGGAAGTTGCCAGCTATCGCTGCCGCTATGTCACCGTCACTGGTGGCGAGCCCCTGCTGCAGCCTGGCTGCCATGAACTGCTGAGCCGGCTCGCCGATCAGGGCTACCGGGTGTCCCTGGAAACCAGCGGTGCTCTAAACATCGCCGATGTCGATTCCAGGGTCGTCAAGGTGATGGATCTGAAGACCCCCGAGTCTGGCGAGATGCAGCGCAATCTGTATAACAATCTGGACTATCTCGGGGCGCAGGACCAGGTGAAATTCGTCGTCGGCAACGGCGAAGACTACCAATGGAGCAAGGAAATTCTCGAGCGATACGATCTGGCTTCCCGCTGCCAGGTGCTGTTTTCTCCCAGCATGGGGTGGCAGGATCCCACCCGTCTCGCCGAGCAGATTCTGGCCGACCGGCTGCCGGTACGTTTTCAGGTGCAGCTGCATAAATTGCTCTGGGGCGATATAGCCGGCAAATAGGTCTCCATGATGTCAAAGAAAGCCGTCATTCTGTTGTCCGGCGGGCTGGACTCCATTACCACGCTGGCTATCGCCCGGGAACAGGGTTTTGCATGCCATGCCCTGAGTTTCGATTACGGCCAGAAGCACTGTGCCGAACTGGATGCGGCCAGACGAATTGCCGGCCGCTATCGGGTCGAGGCGCACAAAGTCATCCACTTCGATCTGGACAGCATCGGCGGCTCGGCACTGACTGACGCCAGCATCGCCGTTCCAGAAACGCCCCAGGACGGGATACCGGTCACCTATGTTCCGGCCAGGAACACCATCTTTCTGGCCTTTGCCCTGGGTTGGGCGGAAGTCCTGCAGGCCCATGACATTTTCATTGGCGTCAATGCCGTCGATTATTCCGGTTATCCCGACTGCCGGCCGGAATTTATCGCGGCTTTTCAGAAAATGACCAATCTGGCAACCAAGGCCGGCATCGAAGGCGAGGGCTTTAGCATTCAGACGCCGTTGATCGATTTGAGCAAGGCGCAGATCATTGGCAAAGGTCTGGCCCTGGGGGTCGACTATGCCCAGACCGTTTCCTGCTACGCGGCGGATGCCGAGGGCCGTGCCTGCGGCAAATGCGATGCCTGCAGGCTCAGGGCGCAGGGTTTTGCCGATGCCGGCATCGAGGATCCGACCCGTTATCGACAGTAAAATTCCTGATGGCATCTGTTCAGCGGTTGCTCAGGAGCTGATATGTCTGCCACGGAATCCGGAAAATGCGTTTTTTTCGTGTAACTACACACACCCATAGTAAAACAAGCCCCTATGGGTGGTCTGTGGAGAAAGTGTCTTTGGCAGGGATGCCAAAGTCAAGCCTACAGGGATGTATTCACGGCGTCTTTCGGAACAGACTACCCATAGGGCCCGAGTAGTTACTTTTTCATTTCTTTCATTGGCAATGCCTTGGCGGCATTGAAAATGGCGCCGCATACAGCGCTCCCCGAAAAACAGCGTTCATCAACTGCCTGTTCAGTTTCCACATTATGATGCAGAATGGCAAAGCCTGCAGGTAACGAACGCCAAACAGGCTGAATTATTACATTGCTTTTATCTCTAATCTGAAGTTTCCCAATTTTTTGGAGCAATGAATGTTAGAGCCGGTTAATATGGCGGATAAATTAGTACTTGGCAATATTCTTGTTTATTTTGTTTCTTTCGCTTGAAAAACAATAGGTTATTGATGAATGAAGCCTGATTTTACTGTCTAATACA
>JANEMG010000474.1 GCA_024511045.1 Gammaproteobacteria bacterium
TCCACCATGTGCTGCAGCACATCGGCAATGCCAGGACGGTTGAGGACATTGAAGCCCTGCTACCCTGGAACACGCCTGTCAAAAAAATGCAATAGGGCTGATTGTTTGGCGCTTACCTTCGTTTCGTTCGCAAAGAATGCCGTCGCCTTTTTTAAGATGTCGCGCTCCTGCTGTAACCGCTTGTTTTCTGCCTTGAGCCTTCTGATTTCCTCTTGTTCCGGAGTCAACTTGCCATTCCCACGAAATGCCTGACCATCGTCATTTTCTCTGGATTCCTTGATCCAACGCCCCAGCATCTGGGCATTGATCTCAAGACTGGCCGCCGCTTCCTTTCTGCTAAAACCCTGATCCAGAACCAGGCTGATGGCATCCAGTTTGAATTCTTTTGTATATTGCCTTCTTTTCTCTGTCATTTTTTCACCTCAGTTAAGTCAAATTATGCTTAACTGAGGTGTACAAAACAATTAGACCACTTCAATCAGCCCGTCATCACAACCTGAGCTGCCGCAACTGCCGGACTCATCTTCGTCAGTGCATTCATTGCGCGCATCCGTAATGATATGTCTTGCGCCGTTGAGGATGATCAGGGCAATGAAGCTGCCGATGATCAGGTCAGGCCAGCGGCTGTCCAGCAACCAGACCAGCAGACCGCCGAGGATGACGCCGCTGTTGGCAATGACATCATTCTTGGAGAAGACCCAGCTGGCACGCATGTGCACTTCGCCATCTTTGTGTTCCTGGATCAGGACAAGGCAGTAGACATTGGCGATCAGCGCGAGCACGCCCATGCCCATCATCAGCAGGGATACGGGTTCACTCCCATAGAGGATGCGCCGGACAATGTCGGCAAGGATCAGCAGTCCCAGCAGGGCCTGAAACCAGCCGCTGGCCATGGCGGCCCTGGCCTTGTGTCGGGCAGTCTTGCCGATGGCGTACAGGCCGATGATGTAGACGATGGCATCGGCCAGCATGTCCATGGAATCGGCGATCAGTCCCGTGGACTCGGCATACCAGCCCACTGCCAGCTTGATGACGAACATGGTGGCATTGATGGCCAGCAGGATGATCAAAACCTTTTTCTGGGAGGCATCCTTTATTTCGACTTCACAACCGCAACCGCTCATCGCTCTCTGTTGTTCCTCTGTAGGCCGGTGTTTGTTCCGACAATAGCATGGTTCAGTGGTAACGGCCCGGTCAGGCCAGTGCCGAACCGGGCCGTTGTTTCTTTCAACGCGATGCCTGCTGCACACCGCGTGAAAACAGCTTGTAGAGCACGGGCAATACAAAGAGCGTCAGGAGCGTGCTCGATGCAAGCCCGCCGACCACCACGGTAGCCAGCGGGCGCTGCGCTTCTGATCCTACCCCATGGGACAGCAGCATGGGAATCAGCCCCAGCGCCGCAATGGCCGCCGTCATGAGCACTGGCCGCAGGCGGGACAGGGCGCCCTGATAGACGGCATCCTGCATCGCTTCTCCGGCTTCGATGTTCTGGTTGATGGCGTTCACCATCACCACGCCGTTCAGCACCGCCACGCCGAAGAGCGCGATGAAGCCGATGGAACCGGGCACGGACAGGTATTGACCCGTGAAATACAGGGCTGCGATACCGCGGATGAGCGCGAGAGGCACGTTCAGCATGATGAGCATGGCCTGACCGATGGAATGGAAGGCGAAATACAGCAGCAGAAAGATCAGCCCCAGAGACAGGGGCACGACAATCATCAGGCGCTGCTGGGCGCGTTGCTGGTTCTCGAATTGACCACCGAACACCACGGAATAGCCGGGAGGCAGGTTGACCTCGGTGGCGATACGCTGCCGCAGCTCCGTGAC
>JANEMG010000222.1 GCA_024511045.1 Gammaproteobacteria bacterium
CACACGTTCACCCCGCCAGGGATGGCGGGATGAAATCCACGGGCTGTCCACACGGAGTCCGCAGTTCAATGGCTAAAAAGGGGCTTTTTTACCCACAGATATCACTGAAGAGCCAAAAATACTGCCTCTATGCGAGGCCAGTGCTGTTTCCATGCATGATCAGATTACAGCGCATAATGATTTACAGGGTACAGCGATCTTGGCGGGGATCGATGAGGTCGGTCGCGGCTGCCTGGTCGGCCCGGTCCTGGCGGCGGCGGTGATCCTGGATCCACGAAAACCGGTCAGCGGACTGCTGGACTCCAAGAGATTGCCGGCAAAACGCCGTCAGGAACTGGCTGCTGTCATCAGGCAGCAGGCGAGGGCATGGTCCATAGGCCGCGCTGAAGCCAGTGAAATCGATGCCATCAATATACTGCAGGCTTCACTGCTGGCCATGGCGAGAGCCTATGCCATGCTGCCCATCAAGCCGAATCGGGTGCTGGTCGATGGCAACCGCTATCCCGACATCGATTGCCCCGGTGAGGCTGTAATAGGCGGCGATGCCAGGGTGGCGGAGATTTCCGCGGCATCGATTCTCGCCAAGGTTGCCCGGGACGAAGAAATGCAGACGCTGGACGCGCTCTATCCAGGCTATGGATTTGCCAGGCACAAGGGCTATGCCACCAGGCTGCATTTAACCAGACTGCACAGTCTTGGCGTTACCGAACTGCACCGGCAGAGCTTCGCGCCGGTGAGGAAACTGCTGCCTTAGGCGATTTCCGGTAAATAGTTCCCGTCATTGATAGACGGGAAGCAGTTAGCGTCTATAAACACCCATCCATGGGCTGTTTACAGAAATAAAACAGCAAATGCGATTTGCTGTTTTCTTCACAATCAACGGCTTGTGGTCATTGATTGTGCCGGCACTTCCCTGTGCCGGATCAGTTCCCGTCATTGATAGACGGGAACTGACTAAATTAGCCAATCGATCAACAGACAATCATGCCTCCTTCGTTCATTCATCTGCGACTGCATACGGAATTCTCCCTGGTCGATGGCATCGTCAGGATCAAGCCGTTGTTCAAGCGGCTGGTGGAACTGGGTATGCCGGCGGTAGCGGTCACTGAACAATGCAATCTTTTTTCCCTGGTCAAGTGCTATCGGACGGCCATGGTGGCCGGGATCAAGCCGCTGATCGGTGCGGATGTCTATCTCTTCAATCTGGAGCAGCCCACGGCCCCCTTCCGGCTGACCCTGCTGGTGAAAAACCATGACGGCCATATCGCCCTTTCCGAACTAATTTCCAGGGCCTATCAGGAAGGGCAGCACCAGGGCATTCCCATTCTGCAGAACGACTGGCTGGTGCAGAATCATACCGGTCTTATCGCCCTGTCCGGGGCCATGGAAGGGGATGTCGGACAGGCCCTGCTCGCCGGGAACAAAGACCTTGCGCAGCAGCTGGCCGGGCAATGGGCCGGGCTTTTTGCCGACAGCTTTTACCTGGAATTACAGCGTGTGGGAAAGCCGGACGAAGAGCGCTATATCGAAGCGGCGGTGGAGCTGGCGCTGGCCATGCAATTACCGGTGGTGGCGAGCAACGATGTCAGGTTTATTGACAAGGAAGATTTCGCCGCCCATGAAGTGCGTGTCTGCATCCATCAGGGGCGGGTGTTGGATGACAGCAGGCGGCCCAGGGACTATACCGAAAACCAGTATCTGCGCAGCAGCGAGGAAATGCAGGAATTGTTTGCCGATATTCCCGAGGCGCTGCAGAACACCGTGGAGATCGCCCGGCGTTGCAACCTGGAATTGACTCTGGGGGAAAACTATCTGCCCGATTTTCCGATTCCAGAGGGGATGACGCTGGATCATTATTTTCGTGAGATGTCGGAAAAAGGTTTGCAGGAGCGGCTGGCTATCCACCCGCCGGCGGGGGCTGGCAGCGAAAAGGAAAATCTCGCGGTTTATCAGCAGCGCCTGCAGACCGAGCTGGACGTGATCATCGAGATGGGCTTCCCCGGCTATTTTCTGATCGTTGCCGACTTCATTCAGTGGGCAAAGAGCCAGCATATACCCGTTGGGCCGGGCCGGGGATCCGGGGCAGGATCACTGGTTGCCTACTCGTTGAAGATCACCGACCTGGACCCCATCGAGTTCGATCTGCTGTTCGAACGGTTTCTCAATCCCGAGCGGGTCTCGATGCCCGATTTCGACATCGATTTCTGCATGGAACGCCGCGATGAAGTGATCGACTATGTCGCCCGCCGCTATGGTCGGGACCATGTCTCGCAGATCATTACCTATGGATCCATGGCGGCCAAGGCCGTGGTGCGCGATGTCGGCCGGGTGCTGGGGCATGCCTATGGTTTCGTCGATCGGCTGGCGAAACTGATCCCTTTCGAAATTGGCATGACCTTGGACAAGGCTCTGCAGGACAGCGCGGAACTCCTACAGCTGTATGAATCCAATGGCGAAGTCAGAACCCTGATGGATATGGCGCGGTCCCTGGAAGGAATTTCCAGGAACGCCGGCAAACATGCCGGTGGTGTGGTCATCTCGCCCAGTAAATTGACCGATTTTACTGCGCTGTACTGTGAACAGGGGGGCGGCAATCTGGTCACCCAGTTCGACAAGGACGATGTCGAGGCGGTGGGTCTGGTCAAGTTTGATTTTCTGGGGCTGCGCACCCTGACCATCATCGACTGGGCGGTGCGAACCATCAATCAGCAGAACAAAAAGGCCGGTGAAGAGGCGATCGATATCAGTCAGATTCCCAGAGACGACGCGGCCAGCTATGAACTGCTGAAAAGGGCCGCGACGACCGCGGTGTTCCAGCTGGAATCGCGGGGCATGAAGGAACTGATCCGGAAGCTGAAGCCGGACTGCTTCGACGATATCATTGCCCTGGTCGCGCTGTTCCGGCCAGGACCTTTGGAATCGGGCATGGTCGATGATTACATCAAGGTCAAGCACGGCGCCAGGGCGGAATATGCGCATCCCTTGCTGGAACCCATATTGAAACCGACCAATGGCGTCATCCTGTACCAGGAGCAGGTCATGCAGATTGCCAGGGAGCTGGCCGGTTATACCCTGGGCGGCGCCGACATGCTGCGCCGCGCCATGGGCAAGAAGAAGCCGGAGGAAATGGCCAAGCAGCGGGCCATTTTCACCGAAGGCGCCGTCGCCAACCAGATCGATGAAGGCATTGCCACCTACATCTTCGATCTGATGGAAAAATTCGCCGGCTATGGCTTCAACAAGTCGCATTCCGCCGCCTATGCGCTGGTGGCTTATCAGATTGCCTGGCTGAAGGCGCATTATCCGGCGGCATTCATGGCGGCGGTATTGTCGTCGGATATGGACAATACCGACAAGGTCGTGGTGTTGATCGAAGAATGTCATGAAATGCAGCTGCACATCTCACCGCCCAACATCAATCTTTCCCAATATCATTTCACCGTCGACGATGCCCGGCAGATCGTCTACGGGCTGGGAGCGATCAAGGGGGTCGGCCAGTCGGCCATCGAAGTCCTGCTGCAGGAACGGGAACGGGAGGGTGAATTTACCGGGTTGTATGATCTCTGTAAAAGGGTGGACAGCCGCAAGGTCAACCGCCGGGTGCTGGAGGCATTGATTCGTGCCGGCGTCTTCGATGTCTTCGACAGGAACCGTGCAGCGCATATGGTGGAATTGCCGACCGCGATGAAGGTGGCCGAACAACATCAGAAAATGCAGCAGACGGGACAGAACGATTTGTTCGGCCTGACTGCCGATAATCCGGACGATGCCAGCCGGCAATATGCACAGACGATCGCTCCATGGTCGAAGACAGAGATGCTGTTGGCTGAGAAACAGGCATTGGGCCTGTTTTTGAGCGGGCACCTGATCGATGACCATGAACAGGAGCTGCAGCAGTTTGTCGGCAGTAAAATCGCCACGCTGTTGGCCGATGTGGAAAACTGCAAGGGAAAAATGGATGCCAGGATGGCAGGCATCGTCGTGGATATTCAAACCCGCCAGGGCAGGCAGGGGCGGAGCATGGCCTTCGTCAATCTGGATGACAGAAGCGGACGCCTGGAGGTGACGCTGTACAGTGAAACACTGGACAAGTACCGGGACTTGCTGCGCAAGGATGTCTGTCTGATCGTCGAGGGATCGATTGCCATGAACGGCTATACCCAAACGCCGCGCTTCACGGCCGAGAGGCTGTACAGCATGGAGCAGGCGCGCGCAGCCTTTGCCCGCTGTCTGATGCTGACCTGGCAAAAGGAGGATAATGAAAAACCGGCCTTTGTCGCCGAACTGGCCAAGGTGCTGCAGCCTTTCTGCGGTGGGAACTGTCCGGTGGTGATCCGGTATCGATCCGATACGGCGCAGGCGACCATACAATTGGGGGATGCCTGGCGCATACATCCCGCCGATGAACTGCTGTCACGGCTGCGGCATTTGCCGGGTACGGAAAATGTCACGGTCAAATATAAATGATGGGCGCTGCTGAAGAACCCGCTCTCGGCGGAACACAGCGAGAGAGTGGTATTCACTGCGACCAATAGCGAAAGCCCCCGTCAATGAAGGAAAAAAATGTCCAGCATTTTCTCTGTACATGACAAAAAGCACAGAAAGTTGACGTAGTTCGTTGAAATGTAATTAAATACCAATTTTTGTT
>JANEMG010000475.1 GCA_024511045.1 Gammaproteobacteria bacterium
ATGACAGCGGCGACAGGATTGTTGAACAGGCGCAGCAAGGCATCGATATCGTGCAAAGCAGTATCGACTACGTCCTTGGAGCCCATCTGGAGAACCTGCAACTGACTGGCAATGAAAATCTAAACGCCACAGGCAACGCTCTGAACAATCTGTTGACCGGCAATGCCGGGGCAAACCGGCTGGACGGCGGACAGGGAGCGGACCGGTTGATTGGCGGACAGGGCGACGATGCCTACATTGTCGACGATACGGCCGATAGTGTAACCGAGCTGGCC
This sequence comes from Gammaproteobacteria bacterium, assembly GCA_024511045.1. Classification (GTDB taxonomy): domain Bacteria; phylum Pseudomonadota; class Gammaproteobacteria; order Methylococcales; family Methylomonadaceae; genus JANEMG01. The sequence continues at coordinate 276 of JANEMG010000475.1, forward strand.
GGTAACGGCATCGACGTTGTCCAGAGCAGTGTCGACTATACGCTCTCCGAGCATGTCGAAAATCTGCTGTTGACCGGCATGGCGGCCATCGCTGGCCACGGCAATATGGCAGACAACCACCTGACCGGTAATGACCAGGCCAATTACCTGCAGGGTTTGGCCGGCAATGATCAATTGACTGGACAGGGAGGAAACGATCGACTGGACGGTGGTGCAGGCGATGATGCGCTGCAGGGTGGAACCGGGGATGATCTGCTGCGAGGCGGTGCCGGCAACGACCACCTGGATGGCGGCAGCGGCAATGATGACATGGCAGGCGGGCAGGGCGATGATAGTTATTGGCTGGACAGCAGCGGCGACAGGATACGGGAGGCTGAGGATGCCGGTCATGACAGAGTCCATGCCAGTGTCACCTATGCTTTGGCAAGTGCACTGGAAGATCTGGAACTGACCGGCAGCGCTGCCATAGACGGTACCGGGAATGCATTGAACAATAGCCTGACCGGCAATGCAGCCGACAATGTTCTTGAAGGACTGGCGGGTGATGATGTGCTCGACGGCGGCGCTGGCAACGATACGTTGATCGGTGGCGCCGGTGATGACAGCTACCGTGTCGACAGCAGTCTGGACGTGATTATCGAACAATGGCATGAAGGCATGGACAGCGTCTTGAGCAGTGCCAGCTACACGCTGGCCAGACAGGTTGAAAACCTGCGCCTGTTTGGTGATTTCAGCGACAATCCCGCTGTCGCTGCACTGGATGGCACGGGCAACAGCCTGGACAATCGTATCGCTGGCAATGACGGAAAAAATACGCTCCGGGGCCTGGACGGCCAGGATCATATCGATGCCCGGGCTGGCGACGACAGGGTTTACGGCGGCAATGGCGATGACATCCTTTATGGCGGAGACGATGCGCTTTACCAGCAGAATTTTGATTATGGTGATGACAACCTTGGTATGACAGAATTCCCTGTTGATGATAATGATGCTGAAACTTTCATTGGGAATGAAAGCGATGCTGTCGGTGCCGAAGTCGGAACGGAAAATTTTATCTTGGCCGGCAATGCGGACACCTTGCACGGTGGAAACGGCAACGACCACTTGGATGGCGGCTCAGGCAACGATCAGCTGTATGGCGATGCCGGAGACGATGTTCTGTTTGGTGGGGATGATGGATTGAGCATTGGCAGTAATGGTTATGGTGGCGGTTACGGAGGACCAATGCCAGTGTTTCTCGGCAATGACGATTTCCTGGCTGGCGGCATCGGTGATGACCGTCTGGATGGCGGTTCCGGCAATGACCATCTCGAGGGTGGAGCAGGCGCGGATTATCTCTATGGCGGTGATGACGGCCCGTTGAACAGTGGCAATGATGATGTCCTGGATGGCGGCATTCGCTGACCGCCATGGAGAGCGAAGCGAAGGTGGTTAGTCCTCGGTAGCGACCAGGGCCGCACTGTTTATCCGGCGTGCGATAGCGCAGAGGAGAAACAAAGTAGGCATACGAAAAGTCGCGTCCAGTCATTTGAGGGAGTGCTGCGTAGCCA
>JANEMG010000476.1 GCA_024511045.1 Gammaproteobacteria bacterium
CGGCGAATGCGCCTGGCGTTCCTGCTCTGATTTTCGCAATGCATTCAATATATAGGACATGGCATCAATCAGTCGTTTCTAAGAGCGGAAAATTGATCGCTGGCATCGAGTTCTGCAGATGAATGATAGTTTTGGGACCGACAATGCCATCTTCAAGCAAATGATGTCGGTGCTGGAAGGCGACAACTCTCTGTTGCAGGGCCTTGTCGTACAACCGGGGGCGATTGGCCTGGTCACTTCTGCCGTCAATGGCATCCAGCTGCTTCCGCAGCCACAGCACATGATCGGAAAAATGTCGCGGATGGATCTCCTGGATCTCCGGATCGGGCGGCTTCCACATGATCAGGTAGTACCCCTGCCAGTATGCCATGAGATCATCCATCTGTACGACATAATCATCATCGAAGCGGATCACCGGCAGTCCTTCCTGCGCCACACCGATCAGCAAGCCATACCGCTTCGCCCCATCGGGGCTGGAAAACTCCAGAATTGCGGGACGATTGAGGGCCAGAATCTGGTCCAGATTGTCGATGTCCATCAGACAGCGCAGACCAAGCTTCTGCACCAGATCGCAATCGACTGTCGGGGCGGCAGGATCGATCTGTTCCGACCAGATCTGCAGCAACTGCTCCAGGGACGCTTCTAATGATAGACCAGATTTTCCGATCAGCCGCTGAAATGTCTGGGATTCCCGGTCAGTGGAACTTCCCGTTGGCGGCGCGACCCCTGTTTTCGACACCCGCCCGTTGCCGGCTGGTTTTTTCGTCTGCTGCCGATTCGATGCGGCTGTTTCGGAGGGTCTTTCTGAAGACGTTTTTCCGCCAGCGCCAGTATCCGCAGCATTGGCGGCCGGCAGGGCCGTCCTTTTCACCACCGGCACCTGCTTCTGCGCTGCTGGCTGCAGGAAACGCACATACAGACCACCAGCCAGCAACACGACGATGAACATGACAGCCAGCAGTCCGGCATTGGCCGGGTAGCGCCGGAGAGCATCGTCCGGCAGGACTTCCCGGGCAGCCTTGTCGACGATGCCTTTGCTGACGCTCCGCTTGTTGGTGGCGTATGCCCCCAGCAGCGCCCGGTCGCAGAGGATATTGATCGATCTGGGGATACCCCCGGATAAGCGATGGATTCTGCGTACTGCGCCAGCCTTGAAGATATTGGAGTCGCCACCGCCCACCAGCAGTCGGTGACGAATATAGGCCCGTGTTTCGTCGTGGGAAAGCGGCTGCAGATGATAGCGCGCGGTGATCCGCTGATTGAGCTGCCGGAGTTCCCGGCTATTGAGCAGCTTCTTCAGCTCCGGCTGCCCCACGAGTATGATTTGCAGTAATTTTGTCGTCGACGTTTCAAGATTGGTCAACAGGCGGATCTGCTCCAGGACCTCGAAGCTCAGGTTTTGCGCTTCATCGATCATCAGTACTGTTTTTCTGCCCTGGGCGTGCGCACTGAGCAGAAAATGAAAAACCAGATCGGTAAACACCTTCAGGCTTTGATTGCCCGCCGGATAGGATATCGCCAATTCATCGCAAACATTGGCCAGCAGCTCAATAGAGTTCAATTTTGGGTTGAGAATCAGGGCAATATTGGTATTGTCAGGAATTTTCTCCAATAGGCAACGGCAAAGCGTGGTCTTGCCTGTGCCAACCTCGCCGGTGAGAATCACGAAGCCGCCCATCTGTATGCCATAGAGCAAATGCGCAAGGCCTTCACGATGTCTGGCGCTCATATAGAGAAAACGCGGGTCGGGAGCAATGGAGGTAAATGCAAACTCGAAAAGCCAGTGAATTTTTTGGCTAACTGGCGCCAAAACAAGGGGATAAGG
>JANEMG010000223.1 GCA_024511045.1 Gammaproteobacteria bacterium
CTACCATGTCGCGCAGAAAAACATCGGGCACATCACGCCCATTCAGGCACTTAAGGATTGGCACAAAAAACAACCGGAATTATTCAAAAAGAAAATCTATGATCTATCGGGACTTGACAGCATATCAGCGCTTCGGTGCTGAATTTTCAAGGCCTGTTCGGCAATCGCTACATTCTGCTGGCCATTGCCCTGCTGCTGCTTTTCCAGCTGGCGTTTACCTATCTGGGATTCATGCAGGTGCTGTTCAGGACCACCGCCATCAATGCGGCGATCTGGGGACGCATCCTCCTGGTTTCGGCGTCGGTACTGTTTCTGGTGGAACTGGAAAAGGCGCTGATCCGGCGCTGCAGGAGAGCCTGATCAGCTGCGCAGGGCGGTGCTCAGCAAATCGATGATATCGAATACTCTGGCGATATACTGCTCCTTGATGTGGTATTGGGATGGCTTCGTTCCGGCGAGTTCCGCGTGCAGAGCGTCCAGGAACTTGTGCAGTCGCTTCTGGTGCAAACCCAGTCTGGCCTGCAGGGGATCGGTGACGATGCCGGTGAAAGTGCTGAGCAATGCCAGGCCGGCCATCAAAGATGCCGTTGCGGCAACCACCAGGCCGGTCGATGCGGCAGCCGGAAACAGGCTGTAATACCAGGCTCCCAAGGTCGGTCCCAGCCAGAATTGCGCAATGGCAATTTTTTCCGCGATGACCGCGGCGACTGCACTGCCGCCTGCCAGCGCTCCCGGGACCGCCTTGTGCAAGGCGGCGTATCCGGTGGACAGGGTGATGATGCTGCCGGCCAGCAGGGCGTTCAGTTCAGGGTCGCGTAGGATTTCTTCCAGCAGGGCGTCCTTCGTCGAAACGCGGTCATCCTGCCGGTAGGGCAGTTCCAGCAGTTCGGTATAGATCAGCCAGTTGATTTCCTTCTGCACATCCGTCTGCCAGCCGGAGGGCATGCGCTTGAGGATTTGCGCAATTTTCTTCGCCCCGGCTTTTTCCAGCAGGTAGACTGCCGTTTTGCTGAGTGTCGCGGGTAGCAGCCAGAAGATATTCAGCGGCGCCTTGTAGAGGTCGGGACCCAGCGCCTTGCGGTGTAATTGCAGCGCGCCTTTGAAGGAGAAATGACGCTTGACGAAAGCGGGGACTCTGGCTTTTCTCGCGGCAATGTAGTGGTCGATGCCGGAATTTACCGCCGCGTTGACCAGGCGCCGCTGTTCTGCGGATATCTTCCTTGCCGGGGGCTTGTGTTTGCTTTTACCCATGAGCGTGCAAATTTCGGTAGAGGGGCATTTGCCGGAGTAAGCCGTGAAGCCAAACCCGCCTGCTCGCTGGCAAACATCCCGTTGTTGTCGCGGCCATTGCCGGATCGTCCTGTCGCCGGGTTCAGGTGGCGCTGCCACGTGCCGGTGCCAGCATGGCCGGCAGGATGATCAGTGTCCCGATCAGGGTCAGCAGTACCCCCATGGTCAGGATGATGCCCATGCTGGCGGTGCCCGGGTGGGCTGAAAAGCCGAGGCTGAGAAAGCTGACGATGGTGGTGATGGCGCTGTAGTAAATGCCTCTCGCGGTGCTGGACTGCAGCAGCTGGGCATAGGACTGCCCGTTGCTGCGGATGCGATGAATCACATGGATACCGTTGTCCACGCCGATACCCAGCAGCAGAGGCAGCGCGATGATATTGGCAAAATTGAAAGGTATATCCAGCAGCACTGTCATCGCGGCGGTCAGCAGCCCTGCCCATAACAAGGGTATGACCACCAGCAGGGCATTACGCAGCCGGCGCAATACCCCGATCAGGAGTATGCTGATTACCAGCAGCGCGCCAAGAAATGCCTGCTGAAAGGCTGCAATGACCGCCTTTCCGGATTCCAGGGCCACGACCGGCGGGCCGGTGGCATCGGCAGCGATGCTTCGGACTTCGTCGACGAAGCGCCGTAATTCATCACCGCTTTCCAGGTCCTGTACAGGAAAGACCTCGATGCGGTAAATGACGTTCCTGCCGATCCAGCGCTGGATGATTTCCCCGGGCAGGTCGTCGACCGTGAACGGCTCGGCGCGCAACGAGGTTTTCAGCGTCTGGATGCTTTCCGGAAAGGTTTCCAGCAGGCCCTTTTCCAGGTTTGCCAAACGCTGTGCCCGGTCAGTCTCGGACAGTTCGGAAAGGTGTTTTTTCAGAAGCTGCAGGTTGATTTCCAGTTCGGCTGCCTGGTCCCGCCAGGCTGGCTGCTGCGGAGACTGCAATGTTTTTTGCAGATTTTCCCCGAAAGCGTCAATTTCCTGCAGTTGTTCGCCAGTGGTTGGCGCTGGCTTGCCCTTGCCGGGTTCCAGTTCCGGTCCGAGGATGATTTCCAGGTCTTCGATCGCGGCCAGTTTTTCCGCCTGGGCATCGGGAACGAAGCTGTCGATGAACAATACCTTGCTGACGCTGGGCAGGTTCTTCAATTGCCGGACCATGTCGCTTGCCGCAGCGTGGTCCGGGGCCAGGATGGTAATGCTTTTCGGCGGCGTTTCGCTTTGCTGCATCAAGTCCTTGAAAGTTTTCACCGATTCCGAATCCGGGTCGCGCAGCGCCAGGGGGTCGTAGTCGAAATGCACCCAGGGCAGTGCGGAGACGGCCGCCAGAGCAACAGCCAGTGCCAGCCTGCGTACGCCGGCAGGGTGCTGCAGAGGCAAATGGATCAGCAGGGCTGGTGCACCGCTCGGCAGGGAACGTTTTTTCTGGAGTCTGATGCGGAAAGGCCGGATGCTGAGCAGCGCCGGCAGCAGGGTCAGGGTCAGCAGCAGGCTGATGAACATTCCGGAGCCGGATATGATGCCCAATTCCGAAACGCCCAGATAATCGGTGGGAATGAAGGAAAAAAAGCCCACGGCGGTGGTCACAGCACATAGCAGCAGAGAAGGGCCGATATCGGAGGCCGCACCGCGCAAGGCGTCGGCAATGGCCGTTTTCTGGTCATGCAGTTCGCGAAAGCGCAGGCCGAAATGGATGGCGAAATCGACGCCCAGGCCGATATACAGCACGCCGAAGGCGACGGTAATCATATTCAGCTGGCCGACTGTCAAGGCCGCGAAGCTGGCGGTGAGAATCAGGCCGACGATCAGCAGGATGAACGTGGCGGCCACCAGGCGCGTGGAACGGAAAGCGAACCATAGCGCCAGTACGGCCATCAGCAAGGACATGACTGCGGCCGCTATGCCGCCTTTCTTGACGCTTTGCAGCTCCTCGTACTCCAGGGTTAGGAGGCCGGTCAGGCGGGCCTGGAGGCCATTTTCCGGAGTGATTTGCAGCTCCTGGAGACGCTGCCGGACCAGGTTGATGGAGGCCTTGGCCGGCTGCAGTTCGGAAAAATCCATGCGTGGCTTGACGATGACGATTTGTCGTTTGCCCTCTGTGTCGCCATTGTCACCCTGCATCATTTTCTGCCAGGACATGCGGTAAGTCTTCCCCTTCGAGGCGCTTGCGAAAGCCTTGTTCAATTCCGTTAGAATTGGCTGGAGATCGATATTCTCGCCCTCGGTGACGGCGGTGAAGGCTTTGCCCAGCATCTCCAGCAGTCCGCGCAGGCTCTGGTCGGAAATCAGGGTTGCCAGGAAAGGCTGCAATGCCGAAAGCCGGTCCGTCAAACTGACCAGTTCTTCTGAGTCCAGATAGAGCAGGGCATTCTGGTCGAAGAAGGCGCTCAGTCGCGGTGTATAAACCTCGGCGATGATATCGGTTTCGCTGCGGATGCTGCTGGCCAGCCTTTTTGCGGCAGTGCGGGACAGCATGGGGGTTTCGCCATCGATGACGACCAAAAAGGTATTGATCTGCTGCGGAAATATCTCTTCGAATTGCAGATAGGCTTTGCGGAAGGGCAATTCCGCCGACAGCAGATTGCTGGTATCGGTGTTCACTTTGAGGTTGCTGCGGGTATAGTCCAAGGCGGCAGCGGTGATGAGCAGCATGGCCAGAATGACCAGCAGTGGGTGGCGGACAACAGATGCCACCCACCAGGCAAAAGCCGACGCCAGTGTGCTGTCAGAAGATATTTTCTTTGTCATCGATGGTTTTTATACCTTTTATATATAGGTGCTCGGTGGTTTTTGTCCGCAAATAATTGTTCTGCCGGGCTGCTGCGTCCTCCCGGAGTCGTTGAATCGCCACCACGGGTTTCGCTATGCGGGTAAATTATTATCGTTCCCGGGAGCCTTGGCGGATATGCAGTTTGAGCCCCAAAAACATTGCAAGCGGGAAAAACCTGTGAAAAAATCCAGCATCAAAAAGATCCCCGTCCTTTGCAGGTGTATGGATGCTGAAATTCAGGAATTTACGTGTGCAGGATCAGACTTGGAGAAATTGCTTTCGATGTTCCCCCGTTACCACGGTTCAGGAAGCGGTTTTTTCCGCGTGGAAGAAAGCGTTAGTGTTCTGCTGCCTGTGGTGCAAGGATTGGCAGGGGCAATGGACAATGGTCGCGAATGCCGCGCCAACGTATCCCCCATTTGTTCTTGATATACAGACTCAAGCAGAAGCAAGTGGGGGCCTAGGTTAGCATTTATCGTCTGGCAGGACAAGAACGGCGTTGCCAGGCAGCGCCGTTCTTGCGTGTAAAGATGAGTGGCAGGACGGG
>JANEMG010000224.1 GCA_024511045.1 Gammaproteobacteria bacterium
ACTTTTCGTATGCCTACTTTGTTTCTCCTCTGCGCTATCGCACCCCGGATAAACAGTGCGGCCCTGGTCGCTACCGAGGACTAACCGCCTTCGCTTCGCTCTCCATGGCGGTCAGCGGATGACGATTTCCTGAAAGGTGTCTGTCATCTGCAGAATCTGCTGCCTGGAAAAGCGCTGCTCGATACGGGTAAAAAAACGGTCATAGACATCCTGGCGAATGCGGCTCAGACTTTTGCCATGGTAACCTTCATAGAGCGGTACATAGCGCCCCAGCCCCAGCGGCGCCAGTAAATGTCCCAGGGCGATGCAGGGCAGGTAGGCCATCCACATGAGTAGTTCCGTGATCAGTTTGCGTGCCAAGGCGCCATGGATACGGGAAAGCAGTCCACGCAGCAGGGTCGCCGCAGCCAGCAGCATCCGGAAATGCATGGCTCTGTTGTCCAGGGCATAGTACAGGTAGATGAGTAACTGCGGCGTATACCGGGACAACATGCGGACTTCCTGCAACGCAGGGGTCGGCAGGTGATGCAGCACCCAGCACCCCCAGGCAATACAGGAAATCCGCAAAATCGTCCCGGAACGGCAGGCATTTGAGGTCCGCCATGAAGAACAGGGCGTTATCGGCATCGGCCAGGTTGCGCCGCGCTTCAAAAATCGCCTCGGAGAAATCCACCAGCACCATCTCCCCGACGCGGTGTTGCAGAAAATACGCCCAACGGCCGATGCCGCAGCCCAGATCGCAGACACGGGCATTTTTCAGGGAATCGGGATCGACGATATCGAAATACTCGTTGAATTCCCGCTCATGCTCCGGCAGCACCCTGTTGTAGGTTTTCCATTCCTCGCCAAAGGTGTACTGGATATCTTCGGCAAATTCCTTCCGATCCTGCGGAGAGGAGCTTTCGATGGCGAGACGCGCCTTCAATGCGGCAGGATACTGATCAGGCTCCAGCAGGATGATCACGTCATCGACGATCGGATAGCGCTTTTTTCCCACCAGCAGACAATCCTTGCCCAGTTCCAGTTCAGGGCTGCCAAAGATATCCCGCAGGCTGTCTAATTTGTCATCGTAGTACATCGTATCGATTCTCAAGCTGGGTTATCGCCTGCCTGCTGCAGCAGCCTGCGATAGGTTGTCAAATATCGCTCCACCACCTTGTGCACGGTGAAGCCGGCGCAAATGCGCTGACGCGCGGCAGCGGCCAATGTCTTGCGCTGTTCGCCGGAAAGCTGCAGCAATTCCTTCAGCGCGTTGTGCATTGCCGCGGGGTCCCGCGGCGGCACAAGACGACCGGTATCACCGAGCAGCAGTTCCGCGTCACCCACCGTCGTGCTGACACAGGGCACGCCGCAGGCCATGGCTTCGGCGATGGTGTTGGAAAATCCTTCGCTGTAGGAGGCGCTGACGGCAATGTCCCAGGCCGCCTGCAGGCGCGGCATGTCGGTTCTCGAACCCAGCAGATGCACCCGATCCTGCAGGCCGGCTTTTTGCAGCAGCCCGGTCAACATGGAATTCTCCGGCTCGATATCCGGACCGACCAGCACGATATTCAAACCAGCATGGTCTGCCATCAGCGGGGCGGCCGCACGCAGAAAACATTCATGGTCCTTCATCGGGTGAAAACGCGCCACCAGCGCGATCAGCAATGCCCCATCCGGCAGTCCCAGTTCTTCCCTGACCTCATGCCTGGCCTGCTCCGAGGGCTTGTATTTCAGCGTATCGATGGCGTTCGGAATCACCTGCCAGCAGCGCGGTGAATAACCCATCTGTTCATGAAATTCCCTTCCCGCCGAGGAATTGGCGATGATGCAGTCCGGGATTCCCGACCAGCGGGCCAGCAGGTGAATGATCATGAACAGCATCCGGCTATGATCGCGGGGTTCCAATACCGAGCACCGCAGGTTCCAGAGCAGCACCGGCACTCTGTGAAAAGTACTGGCAACGGTCGCCACCAAATCCGCATGGTACAGCCAGCTCTGCAGCACATCCGGACGCCATTCCCGCAACAGGCGCAGCAGACGAAAAATCGCCCAGGGTGTCGGCAAGCCACGGCGCATGCCCAGATCGTCCAACTGTATGCCCGCATTTCGCAGCCGCGCGGCATTCTCTCCTCCCGGAATCAGCGTCACGACACGGATCTCGTGCCCCTGTTCCCGCATTGCCGTGGCCAGGGCGAGCAGCTGGGCCTCCGCACCACCCAGTCCCAGCCTGGTGATCAAATGCAGAATGCGCATAAGGCGGGATCGTGGAGAAATTCGCTGCAGTATTCAGGCATCAGGAAAACGGCTTGAGAAAGGATTTCCACAAAGGTGCATCGCGTTCCGTTTGCTTCGCCAGCAGAACCCCCAGAAACAGGGCCAGCATATGCCCTTCCGGAAAGGTCTTGAAATGCGAATTGAACAGGCTGGTGGCTGTCCAGGCAGCCAGCACACTGGCGGCAATGACGCCATGGGGCTGGATGACCGTACCCTGCCGGATGGTGACGACGATCAGGGTGAGGAACACCAGCAGTCCGAAGACGCCGTTTTCCACCAGAATATAGAGATACTGATTATGCGGGTCTCCGGTCGGCGTGGTCCGCCAGTCGCTGTATTTTCCTTCGATATGCCGTGTGTATTCGCGTTGGAAAGAACCGGTACCATAGCCGAAGACAGGCTTCTCCCGGATCAGCTGCAGGGTGTTCTCCCAGAACACCACGCGTGCACCCATGGGTGTGAATTCTTCGTTGTGCCGATAATTGAACACTTGATGGTATCCCAGCTCGATCTGGGACCGCAGCGCCTTCGAGCCGAAAATTCCGGTACCTGCGACAATAAGCAGCAGGGCCAGTATCAACGGAATCCTGTTTCTGCCGAACACCAGCAGGCCGGCAAAGCCGGTTCCCACCATCAGGGCCAGGTAGCCGCTTCTGCTGGTACTGACGAACAGCACATCAATGGCGAACAACAGAATCAGAATACCCAGAACAAACCTCCATCGTAATGTGGCTTTCCGGATGAAATACAGGCAGCAGACGATGGCCGCGACAAAGGCCAGGCTTTGCGTGGTGTGATTGTTGGCCAGTATGCCATCGAGGCGTCCAGGCCGCGACGGGATGATCTCGAACCAGGCCAGAAAAGTCAGCGGCAAGGCAATGCACATGACGATCAGGAAACTTTTCAGGAAGCGGCGCTGCCAGACCGGGGCAGTAAAGAGGCCAAGGAAGATCAGCGGGTAGAAAAATTTGCGCCAGCTTCCCAGCGTGTCCATCCTTTCCTGCCAGGTGGCATCGCCATACAGGCAGCCCAGCAGCAGAACCAGAAAAAATATCACCAGCATTTTTCCCAACGGGTGCCTCAGCGAACATTGCAGCGTCTGCAGAGCTTGTCCCGAACACAGCCATGCCAGTATCACGATGACAATAGCAATGCTGGTCGCTGCCGTGGAAAAAGGCACCACGACGACTGCGGCGATTGTCATTGTTCTGGCGATATCGAGCAGACGATCTGAATAGCGGTGGAGCATGGGGCGATAGAAAGGGACTGTTTATGGGATTAAGGAAAAGACGAGGCCGTTCGTTGAAACGCTTAGCGCCACAACTGGTAGAGATATTTTCTACGCATTTTTTCCCAGAAGAAGGACCAGGCCTGCAGCCAGGAAGGCAAAGCCTTCTCGATGCTGGTATCGAACATGCCGGTCTTGCTGCCCTGCTCGACGACCGGATCCTCCAGCCACAGCAGTTTGATGCCCAGTTCCTTGTCCATCTTGTCGAACTGGTTGTCGATGGGGCCATCCATTCTATGCCGGTGGATCCAGTCCAGCCGCAGTTTGGCGGTTTCGGCATCGATCATGTAGGAATCGGTGAAGCGTCCCTTGTGCATGGCATACAGATGCCTGCCCGGCTCGCGCATGCTTTTCGGCGTATAGAAGTTTCCGCCGGAACCGATGAAGATCACTTTCGGCCCGGGAAAATCGGCGCTTTCCTGGATGGCATGGTTCAGTCCCTGGACAAATTCAGGAGCGAGAATGGCATCGTCCTCCAGCACCAGGTTGTGTTTTCCGCCCCTCTCGGCAATGCGCTGCAAAACCGTGACATGCTTCAGGGCGCAGGACATCTGGGCCGGTGAAACGGCATCGCCGGTGAAATATTCGGCAACGATTTCCGGCGTCAATTCGTCGCTGTCCCAGTCGAGAACGAATTCCGCTTCGATACCCGTCCTGGCCAGCTGTTCCTGCATGAATTTCCGGCGCTCGACGAATTTTTTGACATTGACGACGAAGACATCGTCCAGTTCTGGTGATATTCCAGTCAAGGCACTCCCTCGTTGAAGCGGTCGCAGCGAGGCGATGCCGGCAATACAGCCGCTGCATGGAGGCTGCTGAGCTATCGGCCGCCCTGCTGTAAAAATATCGTAATTCTACCACAAGAGCTTCACCGGGATGATGAAAACCATACCGGTTTTACGAGCGCACCTCAGCCTTACTGAAACCGGAAAACCCCTTGTCATCCCGACGTGAGGAGGGATCTTGGCGGCTTGGGCATGGCTGCGGCGTTCAAGATTCCTCCCGTTGCTCGAAACGACACGCA
>JANEMG010000477.1 GCA_024511045.1 Gammaproteobacteria bacterium
CGTCAACTTTCTGTGCTTTTTGTCATGTACAGAGGATAATCAGTTGACATGTCAGTCCATCGAAAAATTATCTCGGGGAATGATTCCTTCAGATAGAATTTGGACTTTATGCAAGTCAAATTGCCACCTCCACCCAAACACCCCAGTGCATTATACAGGAATATTGAAAAAATGGATATTGTACCTTAGTACAGTCAAGCCAGGATGCGCCCAGGGCAAAACAACGGCCAGAAGTAGTTCAGCGTCGTTGCAATGCAGAGGTGATAGCAGGCACATCGATGTCAATGATCGATTTTGAGGCATTTTATTCGCGATTGCTTTTACCCGAAAGCCTTCAATACTATGCGCCTTGCGTTGCAGGCAAATTCCAGGATCAGCAAAGATGATACAGTTACGGCCCTGAGCAATTTACATGCCGCTGACAAGCACTGGATCCGTCAAAGGGTCACTTGCCGGCGGCGGTTTCGGCCCACAATAGTTGGGCGTGTTTTCCACAACTATCAGCGTTTGCTCATTGTTGACCGTCACTGCACAGGGTACCGGATTGGGTTTGGGTACCGGATTGGGTTTGGCGATGTGTATGGACCAGACGTTCTTTTTCGTCGCCCGGGCGACCCATTGCTGATCTGCGAAAGCGTTGCATACAATTACCGCAGCGCCCTGTTCGGCGACCCCCTTGACAACCAGTTTGCGTTCGCCATTCCGCCACTCCGCCACGGCGAGCGCGGCCTCGGCATGCAGCAAGCCAATTCCCACGGAGAAAAACAGCGTTGCCAGAAACATCGCCGCAATGAATGGCTTGAAATTTCCTGGAATGCCACTTGAAAATCCAATGTTACTCTGACCCATTCGCCGTCCTTCAATAAACGAGAAAATTCCAGGCAGCCTTTGCCGCAATTCAGAGGCCGAATATAGACCGGCACTGAGCAGTGCACGTCAAGTCCCCGGAAAGTATAATCAAAATACCCTTAAATCCACCTTAATCACAGCCCCCAAACAGCTCGACATCATCAGCATAAGACTTTGCCGTTGCCTGCCCATTGCAGAACGCCAGGGATGTCACCGCCGAACAACCGCTTTGTTAATCAGTGCCTGTCTATAAATGACGGGCACTGATCCGGCACAGGGATGTGCCGACATTATCAATGGCCTCAAGCCATTGATAATGAAGAAAACAGCCAATCGCATTTGCTGTTTTGTTTCTATAAACATCCCATGGATGGGTGTTGATAGACGCTAACTGAAGAGCCAGTCGGTGATTACAATTCCCTGGTTGCACTGAAGCGGATTTCCGGCCAGCGCTCTTCGGTCAATTGCAGATTGACCCGGCTGTTGGCCAGATAGACCAGGTAGCCGCCGCCATCTTCCGCCAGGTTGGCAAAAGCCTTGTCCCTGAATTCGGCCAGCTTTTCCGGGTTGTCGGACGACACCCAGCGCGCCGTGGTGATGGCGACATTGTCGTAGACGCACTCGACGTTGTATTCGGCACGCAAACGAAAAGTGGTCACATCGAACTGCAGGACACCCACCGCCCCCAGGATCAGATCATTGTTTTTCAGGGGTTTGAACAACTGCGTGGCGCCTTCCTCTGTCAACTGCACCAGACCTTTGTGCAGCGCCTTGGCCCGGAGCGGGTCTTTCAATACCACGCGCCTGAACAGTTCCGGGGCAAAATAGGGGATGCCGGCAAATTTCAGCTTTTCCCCCTGGCTGAAGGTGTCGCCTACCTGTATCGTGCCGTGGTTGTGCAGGCCGATGATATCGCCGGGATAGGCAACCGTGACGTTCTTCCTGCTGTCCGCCTGAAAGGTGATGGCATTGC
>JANEMG010000225.1 GCA_024511045.1 Gammaproteobacteria bacterium
CTTCGCCATCGCCTGGCTGATGGCCAAGAACCCGGAATGGCTGTCCGGGAAATACACCAATCATGGGGAATTGATCGTTCCGCCGGTGGTCACCGAACGCTCTGAACTGACTGGCTTCGATGCTTTTTCCAGGGACAATCTCTCGCAATTGAATGGCCGCTGGGTGATGATCAATATCATTCCGGGTAATGACTGCAACCCGGACTGTCTGGCGGCAATTCACAGCAGCAAACAGCTGCACCTGATGATGGGCAAGGACCTCACCAGGATCCGCCGTGTGGTATGGCTCCTGGAGCCGGTGGATCCCGCACGGGCGGCACGATGGTGGGCCGATGATCTGCGTCTGCTGCGAGCGCGACCTGCGGCAACGCTGCAGAAAAAACTGCTCGACATCAGGAAAGGGGAGATACCTGATGGCCTGCTGCTGTTGATGGATCCTTTCGGTAATTTGATGATGCAATATGAACCCGGCTTCGACCCCTATGACGTCAAAGCCGACTTGAAGAGATTACTGCGTATTTCCCAGATCGGTTGACGGGTGCTTCATGTTTAGAAAAATCGCCTTATTCACGTTGTTGCTGGCACTGTGTGTCATTGTCCTCGGTTCCTATGTACGCCTGTCGGATGCCGGGCTGGGCTGTCCTGACTGGCCGGGTTGTTATGGCCGGGCCATGGTCAGCGATGATGCGGATTTCAGGCGCCATGCGGAGCAGGCATTTCCGGACCAGGTTCTGGATACCGCCAAGGCCTGGAAGGAAATGGCGCACCGCTATCTGGCGGGCACCCTGGGTGTGTCGATATTGCTGCTGGCAGCGCTGGCGTGGCGGGAAAAATATTGCCGCAAAGCCGCCGTGCTGTCCACCATGGCGCTGTTGCTGCTGGTGGTATTTCAGGCCGCATTGGGAATGTGGACCGTGACCATGCGGGTGCTGCCCAGCATCGTTACCAGCCATTTGCTGATGGGGCTGCTGACCTTCTGGCTGTTGTTCTGGACGTACTTGCGGGTCAGGCCGGAAGTCGGTATTCGCTGTGCTGTCAACGGTCCGCGGGCGCTGGCTCTGTTTGGAATGCTGCTGCTCCTGCTGCAGATTTTTCTGGGCGGCTGGACCAGCAGCAATTATGCGGCGCTGGTCTGCCCGGATTTTCCGCAATGCCAGGCCCAGTGGTGGCCCAGGGCGGATTACCGGCAGGCCTTCGATGTGCTCAACGGTCTGTTGGGCAGTGAATTTGTACCACTGTCCTTTCAGGCCAAGATTGCCATCCACTGGCTGCACCGGGTTGGCGCGCTGGTGGTCTTTGTTGTGTTGAGTGTGGTGGCGATCACGGCGACTTCTGAGAATTATCCGCGGCCGGTACGCAAGGCAGGGTTGTTTCTGAGCCTGTTGCTGTTGCTGCAGATTGGCTTGGGCGTGATCAATGTCAAGCTGGGCCTGCCGCTGTGGAGCGCCGTGGCGCACAACGGGCTGGCAGCCTTGCTGATGCTGCCGCTGATCTATATTCGCTTCCAGGCAAAATATATCGTGCAGGAAAAGCCGCAGCCGGTTGCCCGGGAGGCAGAGGTCGCGGTTCCTGCAAGGCCGCCGGAAGCCGGGGAATATGTTGAGTTGGCGCCGGAAAAACGTTACCAGCGTCTGAAGAACCAGCTGCAGAAAACCCGCTCCGGATGGGGTGGGGTTCTGGCCAACATTGCCTTGGGGCAGAAAAAGATCGATGAGGACCTGCTGGAGGAAATCGAAACCAGTCTGATCATGGCGGACGTCGGCGTCGAGGCGACCCGGGAGATCATCGACCAGTTGACCAGCAGCGTCGACAGGCATCAGCTCAATGATGGAAAGGCTCTGGCTGTCGCCCTGAAGCGGCAGCTGATGGAGCTGCTGGCGCCCTGCAACAAACCGCTGCGCATTCCCGAACAGGACACTCCTTTCGTCATTCTGGTGGTGGGTGTCAATGGCGTCGGCAAAACTACGACCATCGGCAAGCTGGCAAAACGTCTGCAGGCGCAGGGACACAGCGTCATACTGGCGGCCGGTGACACTTTCAGGGCCGCGGCGGTGGAACAACTGGAAATCTGGGGGCAGCGCAACAATATTGCCGTCGTGGCGCAGCATACCGGTGCCGATTCCGCATCGGTCATCTATGATGGACTGCAGTCGGCCCAGGCCAGGGGCATCGATGTGTTGATCGCCGATACCGCGGGCAGACTGCATACCAAAGCGAATCTGATGGAGGAATTGAGGAAAATCAAGCGCATCATCGGCAAGCTGGATGCGTCCGCTCCCCAGGAGGTGCTGCTGGTTCTGGACGCGGGAACGGGGCAGAATGCCCTGTCCCAGGCGAAACTGTTCAATGAGGCGGTGGCATTGACCGGCATCGCGCTGACCAAGCTGGATGGCACGGCAAAGGGCGGGGTGATTTTTGCCCTGGCCAGGCAATTCGGAATCCCCATTCGTTTCATCGGTATTGGGGAAGGGATCGACGATCTGCAGGATTTCGATGCCGAACAGTTTATCGACGCCTTGTTTGCTGACGGCGAATAATTTCTCATGCTGAGATTCGATCATGTCTGCAAGCGCTATCCCGATGCCGGTGATGCGCTGATGGACGTCAGTTTTCATCTGGGATATGGGGAAATGGCCTTCCTGACCGGGCATTCCGGTGCCGGTAAAAGTACCCTGCTGAAATTGATTGCGGTGATCGAGCGCTGTACCCGGGGGCAGTTGTTTTTCGACGGACAGAATCTGAATCGCGCCGGAGAGCGGCAGATTCCCTTTATCAGACGCAAGCTCGGGCTGATTTTTCAGGACTACAAACTCCTGAACGACCGCACCATCTTCGATAATGTCGCTCTGCCGCTGATCGTTGCGGGTTACAGCCCTCAGGAAATTCCCCGCCGGGTTCGAGCCGCTCTGGACAAAGTGGGTCTGCTGGGGCAGGAAAAAAAATTCCCGTTGCTGCTGTCCGGCGGGGAGCAGCAGCGCGTCGGCATTGCCCGTGCCGTGGTGCACAAACCGGCGATGATTCTTGCCGATGAGCCGACCGGCAACCTGGATCCGGAATTGTCTCTGGAAATTATGCGCCTGTTCGAACAATTCAAACAGGTCGGGGTGACCGTGTTGATCGCCAGCCACGATATCGATTTGATAACGCAAATGGGCTATAGAACGTTGCGCCTGGACCATGGACGCCTTGCCGCAGATTAGCAAACAATTGCACCTTTGTTGTCTATGAAAACTACCAGCCAACAGCGCAACAGGCAGGAACACCGGAAAGCCAGACGCTTCGACAGAGGCATTGCCGTGAAACTGCTCGCCTATCTGGACAGTCATGGCCAGGCGTTTTTTTCCAGTCTTGGCAGGCTGCTGCGCATGCCTTTTACGTCGTTGATGGCTATCGCCGTATTGGCCATCGCCATTGCCCTGGCGGGGGGCTTCTATATTATCGTTGCGAACATGCAGCAATTGACCGGCAGCCTGGAGTCGAGCAATCAAATCTCCCTGTTTCTGAAAAGTAATGTATCGCAGCAGCAGGGCAGGACCCTTGCCGACAAACTGGCTGCCCGCGCCGATATACGGCGGGTGAAACTGATCAGCAAACAGCAGGCGCTGGAGGAATTCAAGAAATACAGTGGCTTTGGCGATGCCCTGAAGGCACTGCAGCAGAATCCCCTGCCGCATGTCATTCAGGTGCTGCCGGAAAATATCCTGTTTGAGACTCCGGAAATCAAACAGCTGCTCGAGGAATTGCAGCAGTTGCCGGAGGTGGATTTTGCGCAGATGGATATGCAGTGGGTAAAACGGCTGCAGGCAATCATGCAATTGGCCCGACGCGGCGTGATGCTCCTGAGTTTCCTGCTGGGACTGGCAGTGCTGTTCATCACCGGCAATACCATTCGTCTGGAACTGCAGAGCCGCCGCGACGAAGTGGTCATCGCGAAACTGGTTGGTGCGACGCATGCTTTCATTCAAAGGCCGTTCCTGTACAGCGGTTTCTGGTATGGATTTTTCGCTGGAGTGATTGCCTGGCTGGTAGTATTGTGCATGGTTTTGCTTCTGGAGCAGCCGGTGGAAAGAATCGCGTCTCTTTATGATGGATATTTTCAGGTGCTTTTCTTCGGTGTCGGGGAAACATTGCTGTTGCTGCTGATTTCCGCCGTGCTCGGCGTGCTGGGGGCCTGGCTGGTATTGAACTACCAGCTGCGGCAATTGCAGCCGCAATAACCTTCCCGGTTGTCTTTTTTTTCGCAAGACAGTCTTAAGTCGCAGATATTGAAAGAAAATACCGTTGCCATTCAATTTTTTTGAACTTGTAAAATTATTAGCACTCTCACTTCTTGAGTGCTAAAATGACAAACATTATAGACATCCCATGGGTGGGTGTTTATAGACGCTAACTAATTAGTTCCCGTCTATAAATGACGGGAACTGATCCGGCACAGGGAAGTGCCGGCGCTGACCGCCATGGAGAGCGAAGCGAAGGCGGTTAGTCCCCGGTAGCGACCAGGGCCGCACTGTTTATCCGGGGTGCGATAGCGCAGAGGAGAA
>JANEMG010000478.1 GCA_024511045.1 Gammaproteobacteria bacterium
TCAGCGAAGTTCGTGCCGCAGAGATCTTTTCCCCGGAGGCGCCTCCCGGCATCAAGATCATCGTCCTGGGACTTGACACGTAGGAAGCAGTGCTGTCTTTCGGACTTTATTAAAAAAATCATCAAAACAGACGTTTGATTTTGCCGGGAATGTTCGATCGATTTTGAGCCGCTGGCTGTGAATTCCTGATGGTCGTACGGCTTGAAACTATCGCGATTTAACTGTCGGGAGGTGGTTGATGGCTTCTTATCGTGCGGTCAATGGCGTGTTGCTCGCTCTGGAGAGCTTCTTCAAGGCGCGCCTGCCTGCCGATCTCAGTGCCGCCCCTGTCAATGCCCGCATCGAGCTGCTGGGCAGTTCGGACATCACCGATCTGCTGAACGGCAATGTCCTGGGCATCTACATGCATCGCATGACCGTCGATGCCCATGGCCGCAGCCGTTTCTTCGCCGCCACGGGCACCGAACGCGACGCGGCTCCCGCGCCGGAACTGCCCGTCAACCTGCATCTGCTGCTGATTGCCTCCGCGACCAGTGCATCCATTGAAGCCAGCCTGATGGCCTGGGCGATGTTCGCGCTGGCCAATGAAAGCCAGCTGGATATTTCCCATCTCGCGGAAAACGATTCCCAGTGGACCGAGCGGGAAGTCCTGACCGTGACCCCGGAGGAAATGCCCACCGAAGACCTGATGCGCATCTGGGACGCCTTTCAGACCCCCTATACCAGCAGTGTTCCCTATATCGTGCGCACCATACGTCTGCGCCTCGACGCGCAGCAGACGGAAGGACCGGCGGTCCTGTCCCGTATCTTCCCCACCGGCATTGCCGAAAGCTCCTGAACGGCAGGTGGCGAAAATGGCTGAAGCTGAAGATACCGTTTCTGAACTGGCCGAAGCCAACAGCGTCCGGGTACTGGAAACCAACGTACTGCATGCCAGCGATGTCATCTACTGGCTCGATGGCGCTTCCGCCGAAAACGAGGCGGACATGCAGCGCATCCCCTATCCGCTGCAGGTCCGGTTCACCCAGAAACCCCGTGACGTCAACGTATTGCACGGCAGCGGGCGAACGGCGCTGTGGCGCAATCCGGAACAGCCGATGATCGCCGGCCGGGCGACCGAGGCAGAGCGTACACGCCCGGCGATGCCCGACTTCACCGTGGCGGGTGAGGTTCACGATCCCTTCGGCAGGTTCAATCCGGGCCTGTTTTCCGTGACGCTGGGAGCGGGAAATGGCGTCGCGGTGGTGTTGTATCCATCATTGCTGGGGACGGGCACGGTATTGGCCGGTGTGCTGCAAGGCAGCTTGCAGTTTGCCGGCAGCGGTCTTCCGGCGGCATGGGCGCTGCTGGAGCTGGAGGTCGCACTCACCGGCAGCGAGACGCTGACTTTCCGGGCTCAGGCGGATGCCCATGGAGATTTCAGGTTGGCTCTGCGGCGCCTGCCGCCGCTGCCTGAAAGCATCACCGCCTATACCGGTTTGTTGCGTGTCACTGCTGATGTCGACGCCAACGGCAGCACGGTTCCCGATATCGGCACTTTCGTCGCCATGGACCTGGAGTCCAGTACCAGCGCCGGCGATTTTCTGGCGCAGTTGAATGTGCAGATTCAACCGGGTGAAACCATCCGGGTCAATTCATTCAACAAGAATCATCTATCGATACAAACTGCCTAACGGCCAAGCATTTTAAGGAGAATACCATGCCTGCATATTTATACTTTCCGCACTTGAAAATTTAGCAGCCAGAAACAGCCGGCTAATAGAAACATATCACATATTAACAAATGCTTACGGCATTTTCTGGTGCTACTGTTTTGCTAA
>JANEMG010000226.1 GCA_024511045.1 Gammaproteobacteria bacterium
GTATAGAACAAGCTCTAACGGGCAGTATGAACAAAATAGCAACTTTATTTCACCCGAAAATATACGGTGGAACAATGTTGCTTACTCTAAACTCTAGGATCATGTACATCCAGCTCTTTAATAGTGTTCCCGTATATACCCATATGCCTTCTCGAATAGTTCCTGCTCTTTATGGAGCTTATATTTAAAAAGCGTTTGCCGGAGCACCTTCTGGATTTCCTTTTGCCCGGCGTGCGTGCTTTGCCAGCCGTCAAATCGGGTGGCTCGAACGATCTTGTCGATGTCCTCAACCACATTGGCGATGATCTGCGGAGTGGTGCCGTTCCTCAGCTCAAGGAATATCTCAGTCAGGGCCTGCTTGTCGTCGGGAATAACTTCTTCATGGGTCTCGTTTTCGAGGCGGACCATATCGCGGGCGGCATCAAGGAGTTCCTTCAGCCAATCGAGGCTGCTAAGAACACCGGCTTCATATTTATCTTTGAGACGCTCAAGACGCTGCCCCAGCTCTTCAAAGCGCGGATCATTCTTCGAGCGAACCTTTGCCATAAGCGACAGGTTCAGTTTCTTGGCCTTTTTCTTTTTCTCTTCTTCGGTCAGTTCAAAGACCGATTCCGCGTCCATGACCAGTTCGTCAATGTCATCTCTGATTCGATCAATCTCGGTGTGTTCATGAATCAGTTTGATGGTTTCCGGGCCAAGGGATTCCCAAAGCAAAGAACCCAATCCGCCGACAGGCTTAATCGACTCATAGACCTGCGCCAGCCAGCGATAGTCTTTACGGAAAGGATTCAGATATGGATCGGGCGTAATGGCCTCCCAGAATCGTTTCAACACATTGAACTGTGCCGCAAAGGCATCTTTCTTTTCATTGCCGACCAGACAATCCTGCGCGGCAATCAAGCCTTCATAGCCTTCGACGGTTCGGTCAACGCCCGGGAAATACTCCAGGCATTTTCCAATGGCTTCGGGGAATAGCTTTTTAAATGCCTCAACGCTTTCCACCACGCCTTCGATTTCCTTGGGATCGTAATCCAGTGCCTTGGCGACATTTTCAAACACCCCGAGGTAATCAATGATCAAACCGTGCTTTTTAGTCTCACTGTACAGACGGTTCGTTCGGCACATGGCCTGAAGCAGGGTATGATCCCGAAGGGGCTTATCGAGATACATGCAGTAACATATCGGCGCATCAAACCCAGTAAGCAGCTTGGCGGTTACGACAATCACCTTCAGTGGGTCGGAAGCGTCTCGATAACGATCAAGGAGTTGTTCCTGAACCTCAGGGCTGGCGTCAATTCCCTGCCAGCGTTTAAAATCTTCTTTTTCAACCGGGAGATCGAGCTTTTGCCATTTGAGCCAATCCGGCGCTATTTTTTTAGGTTTCCCGTTTTCATCGGCTTCTTCTTCAATCGTCCCTTGCGAAATGTTCATTACTACTTCAACCGCATCTTTACCAAGGCGCTCGCAGAGGAGGTAATACATCTGCACTACAGCATCCCGGTCATACACCACGACCATGCCTTTGAATTGTTTTGGTTCCACATGGGTCTTGAAGTGCTCAGCAATATCATCTGCAGTGGCCGTAATTCGTTTAGGAGCTTTTAAGAGATGAGCCAGCTTCCCGGCTTTCTGAGAAATAAAGGTTTTCTCGTCTTCGCTTAAATTATGTTGCTTAGCAAGCTCCTCAAACTCCCTGTCAATCGTCTCCCGGTCAATACGCAGTTCAACCAGTCGTGGTTCAAATTTGACGGGCAGTGTCGCCTCATCACGAATAGACTGTTTGTAGGAGTAGCGATTGAGATACCTGCCCGGATCATTGGGAGCGCCGAACAGCTTAAAGGTGTTTCGTTCAAGACCTGAAATCGGCGTACCAGTCAACCCGAAGAAAAAGGCGTTCGGCAGCGCCCAGCGCATCTTTTCACCCAGACTGCCTTCCTGGGTGCGGTGTGCCTCATCCACCAGCACAATGATATTGTCCCGGGGATTCAGGCCATCGCTGTTGTGTTCATCAATTTCCACTTCATCGAATTTGAAAACGGTGGTGATCAGGATCTGCCGGGAATCCTGTTTGAGCTCCTGAGCAAGCGCCTTGCATGATTTCACCGGCGTGACGTTTTTGACCGCGGCATTGTTGAACACTGAGTTAATCTGACTGTCCAGATCGACCCGGTCTACCACAACCACCACCGTTGGATTTTTTAAGGAAGGATCTGCCTTGAGCATCTGCGCCGCAAACAGCATCAACAGTGATTTACCGGAACCCTGAAAATGCCAGATCAGTCCCTGACGGGCATCCTGCGTCTTTACACGCTCCACAATGGCCTTGGCGGCTTCATACTGCGGATAGCGAGGCAGAATCTTGATTTTGAAACTCGGCTTGCCTTCATCCTGCTTGACCGTTGAGAACACCACAAAGGATTGCAGAATTTCGAGCAGCGTCTTCGGATGCAGCAGACGCTCCGCGCTCTTTAGTGCGGTGCGCATATCCTGAGGTATTTCTTCCCGGTCTTCGGTACTGTGCCACGGAGCCCAGTTCTTGAAACGGGCACCGATTGCGCCGTAGTAGAAAGTCTTTCCTTCCGAGGCAAAGCAGAGCAGGTTCGGTACAAAAAAGGCTTTCTGGTTTTCCCAGTAATATTTTTGTCCGCCCAGAAAATCCGAAGCGCCATCCTGCCAACTGATGGCATCGCGCACCGGGGTTTTGACCTCACCAACAACCAGCGGCAGTCCGTTGATATAGAGCACCAGGTCAAAGTAGCAGTCTCTCGTGCCGGTAAACTGAACCTGTTGACTGACCACAAAATGATTGTTCTGCGGGGTGTCGAAATCAAGCAGGTGAATGGTGATGTGTTCACCATCCTTGCCAAGCGGCATGGATATCCGGCCCAGCAGCCAATCCTGAAAAATCTCATTGGCCCGGATAAGGCCGCTGTAACCCGCTTCCAACAGCACACCACGCAGACGGTGAATCACCTCATCGGCCAGATCCGGATTGGCAGCCAACGGTTTGTTCAATCGGCACAGTGCGTCTTTGAGCCAAGTATCGACAAAGACATCCTGCGGCTGCTTGCCATAAAGCACCAGATTTTCACCATGGACATATTTCCATTTCAGATCTCTGTTACCAGCAATGTATTCAGCCGTCTCATCAGCCACCATTCCGGTTTGAGCGGTAACCGGTTTGCCTACGAGGTGGTCTCGCAGAGCGTTCTCGATGGTGTTCATCTCATTGAAGCTCATTGGCTGCCCCTTCTCCGCTAACTACATAATTTCTAATATTGGTTATGTTCTTGACTTTTTTCTGCAATAATTTCTTTTGTGAATAGATAGAAAGAAACACACTTTCCAAGTGATTCGATTTTGTTTGAAACGTTTCTGGAATTTTAGTTCTGAGTAACGTCTTCCAGTCTGCCCTTGGCATCTTGGTTCCTTTGGCACTATTCATTGCTATTTGAGCAAAGCGAGAGCTTGTAAGAATTGAAGCAACCACAACATTTGATACATTCTTCTTTGCTTCAACAACAATTAAATCTGAAGAGCAAAGACCATCAAAAGGCGCAATAGCGGCTTTACGCAAATAGGGGCGAATTTTGCCGTATAAAATATTTCCCTCTTCAAACTCTAATTTTGCACTCACTACATCAGAAATATTTCCACAAGATTGAATATCAATATCCACAGGTTCCAAATGTTCAAAACCAACATATTTTTTCTGTGCATCAAATGGCGGTTGTATTAAAACCCGCTTTTCCACACACAAATCACTTAAAAAAACAGAACCATTTTTTCGATTGAATTGTTCTACAATGGCAGATTCTAAAAGAACATTCAGAGAATTGATTATTTCTTTAGTTTTTTGCTCAACTTCCTCTAACTTCTCCAGCACTTCGAGGATCTCTTTCTGGCGCTTAATCGGCGGCAGAGGGAATTCAAATTCCGCCAGTGATTTCCATTTTGTTCTTGGGGAAAGAGATCCGGAAGAGGTTTTCTCTGCCCAGTCAAAAAAGGCATCGGATTGAATGATAAAAGGCAGCAGGCCGGGAATGATTTTTTTTGGGATCGCATCCATCACAATGATGTCACCAGAACAGATACCTTCAAAGTCAGCAACAGCGGCTTTCTTCTGATAGCATCGGCGCTTACCAAAGAGGATCTGTCCGGCTGAAAAGCGGCGGGTAAAGCTGGGATTATCTTCTGCAATGATCCCTTTGCGAGCGATACGCAGCGACTGCGGGTCTAAATGCTCAAGGCCGACATAAAACTCCAAACCATCTTTGGCAGGGTCTTTGGTTGTCGACTTCACTTCTTTGGCAATCTCCCCGAACTTAACAACCTGCCATCCGTTCTTTAGCTGTTTTTCTGAAAGTTCTATTGCCATTGTTACACCTGTATTCCTGATTCTGCCTTCTGATAGCGCACCGGCTTTGACAGTTTAATAATCTTGTTTTCCTCCACAGCCTTTTTCAGCCATGCATTGAGCTGTGTTTTGTTCACATCCAAAGTTTTGGCAAGTTCCTCTGCTGTGGCTGGGCCTGT
>JANEMG010000227.1 GCA_024511045.1 Gammaproteobacteria bacterium
CGCGCTCACGCTCTTCAGGGGCATTGTCGATTTGATCGTAGGCCTTGAATTCGCCGCCTTGCTGTTCCGCCATTACTTTGGTCAATGCCGCCGTCAGCGTCGTCTTGCCATGGTCCACATGGCCGATGGTTCCCACGTTTACGTGCGGCTTGGTGCGTTCAAATTTTTCTTTGGACATTGAAATCCCCTGTACCTTAACAATCAAAATAACCAATGGAGCCCATAACCGGATTTGAACCGGTGACCTCTTCCTTACCAAGGAAGTGCTCTACCGACTGAGCTATATGGGCATTAAGCCGAAAATCAAAATTGGAGCGGGTGATGGGAATCGAACCCACGTGACCAGCTTGGAAGGCTGGAGTTCTACCATTGAACTACACCCGCAAATTACCCTGGAAAAGCTGGTGGAGGGGGGAGGATTCGAACCTCCGAAGGCGGAGCCGTCAGATTTACAGTCTGATCCCTTTGGCCACTCGGGAACCCCTCCAAACATTAAGCCGGTTATTTTCTAGCAAACAGCATTTCTTGTCAATAAAAAATGCATTATTTTTCTGTCGGGTGGATCGACCCGAAACTGGGGAGGCGTCCTGGAACTGTGGTCGAGAAATACCGCCTGCCGGCTAAGATAAAATCAGCGCAATGCCTCGGCGAAGCGGGCCAGTTGTCCGTCGATCAGCAAATCCATATGACTGCAGGCCGCACTGATCGCCTGCCCGATCTTTTCACGATCATCTTTCGGCGGGGCTGACAAGACATAATCGACGACGCTCTGCGGCGGAGCCGGTCGGCCGATACCGATGCGCAGCCGGTAAAAATCCCTGCTGCCCAGGTGCGCGATGATATCCTTGAGACCATTGTGACCGGCATGACCACCATCTTTTTTGACCTTGATCACACCCGCGGCAAAATCCAGCTCGTCATGGACGACCAGAATCTGATCGACATCGATCCTGAAATAGCCCGCCAGCCTGGACACCGCCAGACCGCTGCGATTCATGAAGGTATCCGGCGTCAACAGGCGGACGCTATGACCCGCCATGGTCGCCATGGCGCACTGCCCATGAAATCTGCTTTCAGAGATCCAGCGCACGGCGTGAATTTCGGCCAACTCCTGTAAAAGCCAAAACCCGGCATTGTGCCGGGTTCTTTGATACTGTGGTCCAGGATTGCCCAGACCAACAATCAGTTTTATCATTGGCCGCTCAGATGACAGGGCTCAGCCCGCCAATCAATCCTCGCTCTCGACCTCTTCTTCGGAAGCAGTGGTTGCAGCCCCCTTCGGAGCAGCAATGGTAACCACCGCCAGGTCGGCACCCTCTTCATGACCCATTTCGACCAGCTGCACACTCCCGGGCACGGCAATGTCACCCAGATGCAGCGACTCTCCGACACCCAGACCGGAAACGTCGACTTCGATATATTCAGGGAGATCAGCCGGCAGACAATCCACCTCCACATCGGTGACGTTGGTCATCAGTATACCGCCCGCCTTGACGCCGACAGCCGTTTCCGCACCGGTAAAATGCAGCGGCACATGCATGCGAATGGTTTCACCGACCTGCACGCGCATGAAATCCATATGAATGATCTTGCGCTTGGACGGATGCCGCTGCAGATCCTTCAACACCCCTTTGCTCACCTGGCCATCGATATTGATATCCAGAATATGCGAGAAAACCGCTTCATGCTCGAGATGCTTGAGCACTTCGGTATGGTTCAACGCCAGGTTTTCAGCAGCCTGTCCGCCACCATAGAGTACCGCCGGCACCTTGCCTTCCCGCCGAATCGCTCTTGCCGCACTCTTGCCGGATTTACTGCGTTTTTCCGCTACAAACTCAAATACATCGGACATCTTTCTATTCTCCAGACCCGGATACACCGGACATTTCTTTATAATTCAATTAATCCACATACAACGTACTTACCGATTCGTCAGCCGCAATGCGCCTGATCGTCTCCGCCAGCATCTCGGCAATACCCAGTTGCCTGATTTTTTTCATGCCCCCGGCCTCTTCGCTCAACGGTATGGTATCGGTCACCACCAGCTCATCCAGAACCGAGTCAGCCAGATTCTGCATGGCGTTCCCGGACAACACCGCATGCGTACAATACGCCACCACCTTCACCGCGCCACGATCCTTCAATGCTTTCGCCGCCTGACACAAGGTCCCCGCAGTATCGACCAGGTCATCGACCATGACACAGGTGCGGCCATCGACATCACCGATAATATGCATGATTTCAGCGGTATTCGCCTTTGGTCGCCGCTTGTCGATAATCGCCAGATCGGCATCATCCAGACGTTTCGCCAGCGCCCTGGCCCTGACCACACCACCCACGTCCGGGGACACGACGATCAGCTTTTCATACTTGCGCCGCCAGACGTCACCCAGCAGCAACGGTGAAGCATAGACATTGTCCACCGGTATATCGAAAAAACCCTGAATCTGGTCGGCATGCAGATCGATCGTCAACACCCTGTCCGTTCCGGCCGCACCAATCATTTTGGCCACCAGCTTGGCGGTGATCGGCACCCTTGCCGACCGCGATCGGCGATCCTGCCTGGCATAGCCATAGTAGGGCATTACCGCGGTAATCCGACCCGCCGATGCCCTGCGCATGGCATCGATCATCACCAGCAATTCCATGAGGTTTTCATTGGTCGGCTGGCAGGTCGGCTGGATAATAAAGACATCCTTGCCGCGCACGTTTTCCTCGATCTCTACAGCAACTTCCCCATCACTGAACCGGCCCACCGTGGCCAATCCCAGGCGCATGTTCAGATTTTCCACCACCCCCTGGGCCAGGGCAAAATTGGCATTACCTGAGAACACCATCAACCCGGCGTCAGTCATCAAGTACTCCTGAATTCGAAGCTTGTTGGAGATAAATGGCTGGGCCGCCAGGATTCGAACCTGGGTATGCGGGGATCAAAACCCCGTGCCTTACCACTTGGCGACGGCCCAAAAAACATGAATTCAACTTTTATTTTATATTCAGCTGCTGCAGCAACGGGGAGACAGCAAGCCCTTTTGCCATATACACCTGCCAGTCCTTTCCCAGTGCCTGCCGGGCTTTTTCGGCAGCAGCCTTGTCGGCAAATTGGACAAAAACACAAGCTCCGGTACCGGTCAGCCGGGCTTTCCCATACCTGTCCAGCGCCCGCAACGCCTCGTCTACGGGTCGGTAATGCGCCCTGACCACATCCAGGCAGTCGTTCCGCCAATCACCGGCAATAAAATCGTCTATTCTGATTGGTTTGCTGTTGCGTGTCAAATTTTCCGCAGAAAATATCGCCTGGGTCGCGACATGGCATTCCGGCTTGATGATCACAAACCATTGTTCCGGCAGCGTCATTATCTGCAGAAATTCACCTACGCCTTCCGCCCAGGCGCTGTGACCATAGATGAAGACCGGCACATCGGCGC
This sequence comes from Gammaproteobacteria bacterium, assembly GCA_024511045.1. Classification (GTDB taxonomy): domain Bacteria; phylum Pseudomonadota; class Gammaproteobacteria; order Methylococcales; family Methylomonadaceae; genus JANEMG01. The sequence goes on from JANEMG010000227.1 coordinate 3,429, forward strand.
CCAACTGTACGCCCAGCTTCATCAGATGGGGTTGCGACAGCCCCAGATTCCAGAGAGCATTCAATACCAGCAACGTCGTTGCCGCATCGGAACTCCCACCGCCAAGACCGCCGCCCATGGGCAGGTTCTTTTGCATGGCGATGCGTACGCCGCCGCGAAACCCGGTTTCCTTCTTCAACAGATTGGCCGCCCGGACAGTCAAATCCTCCTGTTCCGCAACACCCGGAATCGGCTGCTCGAGAGCGACGCGATCTTCCTGCAGCGGCGTAAAGGTCAGCCAGTCACACAGATCGATAATCTGAAAGACAGTCTGCAGCAAATGGTAGCCATCCTCACGTCGACCGACTATCCTCAGCATCAAATTCAGTTTGGCCGGCGCCGGCCATCTTTGCGACCATCCGGCCTGGTTATTATGTCTCTCTGTCATACAGCTGCCATTGATCGATGATCAGTTTCAATTTCGTTTCGTTGCTGGTGACGGTCATTTTACGTGGCATGGCCTGCCCTGCTGCGCGCATGAATTGCAGATATCGCACCTGCCAGCCCGATTGCTCGAAGCCGCCGGCTATATCCCGATAGTCACTGCCCGGTTCAGTCAGCCCAATCACCCAGTAGCGCAACGCCCGCACCGGGACAAACACCCCCAACTGCTCCCGGATAAGTCGGTCGGGATACACGGAACGCATGATCTGCCCATCACCACGGTCGATACTGATGTCCTGCATGGTCAGTTCGATGGACACGCCCCCCTGCCCCAGCGGCCCGCTCAGGATCATCCGGTCATGATCACCCGCATGCCGCCAATCGATGCTCGCAGACCAGGAGTCCTGCCGGCTGCGCAATGCCAGCCGGCCATGAAAACGCCACTCGCTCAACTGGTAAAGATGCAGCCGGGCTGCACGCACATAACTGCCATGGTCAATGATATCGACCGTAGCGCAGCCCTGCAGCAGAAAGATCAAGACCAGCAGCGCTGCCGGTCCAAATGGATATCCCTGCACCGTTTATTGCAATCCGGGGATGCGCTGCTGCAAATCCAGCAGCTCCTGCGGTTCGGAAACCTGCTGCAACGCCTCGGAAAAAACCTCCCTGGCCTCCTGCTTCCGC
>JANEMG010000228.1 GCA_024511045.1 Gammaproteobacteria bacterium
TATTGGACGGGAGAATGGATCCACCATAGAAATACGTAATTATTGAGAATCATTCGCATCCACAGGGTGCGCAGCATTCAACCAGCCAAAATCAATTTTTAGTTTTGCATATGGCTCTAGATGTTTTTTTTACCAGAAGTTCTGCAATTTGAATGCTGTTCAATGCCGCACCTTTGCGGATATTGTCGCCGACCACCCAGAAATCGATGCCACGCGGGTGGGAAATATCCTCCCTTATGCGCCCGACGAACACATCGTCATGTCCCGACGATTCGGTCACAGCGGTCGGATAGCCACCATCCCTGCGTTCGTCCAGAACCGTGACGCCAGGTGCCCTGGCCAGCAGCTCCCTGACCGTGTCGACGGCGATCTTGCTGCCCGTCTCGATATGCACCGCTTCGGAATGGCCGTAGAAGACCGGCACCCTGACTGCCGTCGGGTTGACCTTGATGCTGTCGTCGCCGAGTATCTTTTGCGTTTCCCAAACCATCTTCATCTCTTCCTTGGTATAACCGTTGTCCAGAAACACATCGATCTGGGGCAGCACGTTGAAGGCGATCTGCTTGGGATAGACTTTCGATTCAATCGGTTTGCCGCTGAGTAAACTGGTGGTTTGCTCGACGACTTCGGCGATTCCCTGTTTGCCGGTACCGGAAACGGCCTGGTAGGTGCAGACATTGATGCGTTCGATGCCCACGGCGTCATAGATCGGCTTCAGGGCAACCAGCATCTGTATGGTGGAGCAATTGGGGTTGGCAATGATGCCTCTGTTCCTGTACTCTGCGATTTTACCCGGATTCACCTCCGGCACCACCAGCGGAATATCATCGTCATAGCGAAACTGCGAGGTATTGTCGATGACGATGCAGCCGGCTTCGGCAGCCTTTGGCGCGTATTCGGCGGAAATGGATGCACCGGCAGAAAACAATCCGATGTCGGCACGGGAAAAATCGAATTCCGCCAGATCCTGCACGGTCAGGTTAGCGCCCTTGAACGGGGTGCATTTGCCGACGGAACGGCTGCTCGCCAGCGCATAGACATCCCCGACCGGAAAATTGCGCTCTTCCAGGATGGACAGCATGGTCTCGCCCACTGCACCGGTGGCACCGACGACGGCAATATTATAGAGTTTGCTCATTGAATCAAATCCTCCCGCATCAAGTTTCCTGCTCCTGGTCGACAAACAACCAGGGCGCCCTTTTTGCCCGTTCCTGCTCATAGGCCCTGATCTTGTCGCTATGCTGCAGGGATAGGTCGATATCGTCCAGGCCGTTCAACAGACGGTATTTTCTGGTGGGTTCGATATCGAAGTGTATGACCCTTCCGGAAGGCGTGGTAATGGTCTGCTCCTGCAGATCCACGGTCAACTGATAACCTTCCGTCACTTCCTGGAACAGACTGTCCACGGTTTCCGCATCCAGCACGATGGGCAGCAGGCCGTTCTTGAAACAGTTGTTGTAGAAGATGTCGGCGAAACTGCTGGCAATGATGACCCTGAAACCATAATCTTCCAGTGCCCACGGCGCATGTTCGCGGGACGATCCACAGCCGAAATTTTCCCGGGTAAGAAGAATCCGGGCATTTTTATAGGCCGGCTTGTTGAGAATGAAGTCCTCGTTCAGCGGCCGGTTGGTACAATCCATTTCCGGCTCACCGCGATCCAGGTAACGCCATTCATCGAACAAAAAAGGGCCGAAACCGGTCCTGCGGATGGACTTGAGGAACTGTTTCGGGATAATCGCATCGGTATCCACATTGGCCCGGTCCAGCGGGGCGACCAGGGCAGTTATTTTTTCAAAGGCTTTCATGACTCGTTACTCCCCAAGCTTCGTTGCATCGACAAAATGACCGGTGATGGCCGCCGCGGCCGCCATCGCGGGACTAACCAGGTGCGTCCTGCCGCCATAGCCCTGGCGGCCCTCAAAATTCCTGTTGGATGTCGATGCACAGCGCTCGCCGGGTTCCAGACGATCGGCATTCATGGCCAGACACATGGAACAGCCTGGATCGCGCCATTCGAAGCCGGCCTCGACAAAGATCCTGTCCAAGCCTTCCTGTTCCGCCTGCTCCTTGATCAGTCCCGACCCGGGAACCACCATGGCCAGCTTGATGTTGCTGGCGACTTTCCCCCGCCTGGCCACTTCCGCCGCCGCCCGGAGATCTTCGATGCGGGAATTGGTGCAGGAACCGATAAAAACCTTGTCCAGTTGAATGCCGGTAATCGGCTGCCCAACCTCCAGGTCCATATAGGCCAGTGCATTGATCATGCTCTGTTTCTTCACCGGATCCTGCTCCTGCTCAGGATCGGGAATAACATCATCCACCGAAACCACCAGTTCCGGTGAAGTTCCCCAGGTCACTTGCGGCTTGATGCCGGCGGCATCGATCTCCACCACCTTGTCGAACAGCGCATCGGCATCGGAATGCAGCTGTCGCCAGTAACTTTCGGCCATGTCCCAGAGATCACCCCTGGGTGAAAAGGGCCGGCCGCGATAATAGTCGATGGTCACATCGTCGACGGCGATCAGCCCGGCGCGGGCGCCGGCCTCGATGGCCATGTTGCAGACCGTCATACGCCCTTCCATGGACAGTGCCTGAATGGCTTCACCGGCAAATTCAATGGTATAGCCGTTGCCGCCCGCCGTGCCAATTGTGCCGATAATCGCCAGAACGATATCCTTGGCGGTGATGCCGGGAGCCGCCGTGCCGCGCACCAGCACCTGCATGTTTTTGGACTTTTTTTGCACCAGACATTGCGTGGCCAGTACATGCTCGACTTCCGAGGTGCCGATGCCGAATGCCAGAGCGCCCGAAGCACCGTGCGTCGAGGTATGGGAATCGCCGCAGACGATGGTCATGCCCGGCAATGTCGCACCCTGCTCCGGACCGATCACATGGATGATGCCCTGGCGCTTGTCATTCATGGCAAATTCTGTGATGCCGAATTCCCTGCAGTTTTTCTCCAGCGTCTCGACCTGCAACCGTGAGACCGGATCGGCGATGCCCGCCTCGCGGTTGGTGGTCGGCACGTTGTGATCGGCAACGGCCAGATTCCGCGACCGCCGCCAGGGCTTGCGCCCGGACAACCGCAATCCTTCGAAGGCCTGCGGTGAAGTCACCTCGTGCACCAGATGACGATCGATATAGAGAAGTGATGAACCATCGTTTTCTGTAAAGACGACATGATCATCCCATAGTTTGTCATATAATGTTTTTCCAGACATAGACTCTGTAAAGCTGTTGTGCCGCCTGTCAGCGGCTGTTATAAAAACGCAGGAATGGTAACCAGTTAGCGCCTGCAAACACCCTTCCATGGGTTGTTCAAGATAAGAAAGCAGCAACTGCGATTAGCTGTTTTCTTCATCATCGATGGCTTGTGGCCATGATTATACCGACACATCCCTGCGCCGGATTGCTGCCCATCATTGACAGGCGGACACTAACCAGGCAATTCGCAGCAGCACCATCAACCCAAAACGGCAAAAATCCTTTCGGTAATTTCATCGACCGATCCCACTCCCGGAATCGAACTGAATTTCACCTGGCCTTGTTTCGCCAGGCCGGCATAGAAGTCCACCAGCGGTTTGGTTTGCTGATGGTAGACAGCCAGTCTTTTGCGTACCGTTTCCTCCTGGTCGTCCTCCCGCTGAATCAAGGGTTCTCCGGTGACATCATCGACATTATCCACCTTGGGTGGATTGAATACGATGTGATAGGTGCGTCCAGAACCGGGATGAACCCTCCTGCCGCTCATCCGTTTGACGATCTCGTCATCGTCGACGGCAATTTCGATCACATAATCAATAGCGACATGCATGTTCTGCAAACCTTCAGCCTGGGCGATGGTCCGCGGGAAGCCATCGAACAGGAAACCATTGGCACAGTCCGGCTGGGCAATCCGCTGCTCGATCAGGCCCAAAATGATATCATCAGAAACCAGACCACCGGCGGCCATGATTTTCTTGGCTTCCACGCCCAGCGGGGTGCCTTCCCTGACGGCGGCGCGCAGCATATCGCCCGTGGAAATTTGCGGGATATTGTATTTTTCGGTGATGAACTGGGCCTGGGTACCCTTTCCTGAACCAGGCCCCCCCAGAAGAATAATTCGCATAAAAAACTCCAAAATTTAGTCGACGGCAAAGTTTGCCATAAACGACCAGCGAAGAAAACGTACAATTCGCAGGCAGCGATAAGCCGGACCAGCGCGGACAATCCTGACTGACCAGCTTTCTGTGACCATCGATCATGCCGATTTATCCCTGCATCCTACTGAATGCCGGTCAATGACTGACGAACGCCATCGATCTTTTTCTGCAAATGATCAGGAAAACCAGCATCAGCCGCCCCTGTCTGCGTAGGATCAGCATTTCCGGACTGTCTGCGCCGGCGATTGTCAGAGTCGAATTGCACCCGAATAAAAAATTAATCGCCTATTTTATATCACTCTGCTCTGTACATGACAAAAAAATTATCGAGCACACAACGACAGATTATTACAAACTGGGTCTGGAAGGCTTGGTCGCAG
>JANEMG010000479.1 GCA_024511045.1 Gammaproteobacteria bacterium
TTTTACGACATCCAAAAAACTACTGTTGATAATGATTTCAATACTGCGACCAAGCCTTCCAGACCCAGTTCGTAATAATCTGTCGTTGTGTGCTCGATAATTTTTTTGTCATGTACAGAGGGTTCCTTTAGTCCGGGAATGGGTTGGAATACGGCGTTGAAATTTCCCTCCAGCCTATTTGTCAGCAGCATCAAAAGCCTTTTCAAATACAGGCAAAGCCGGTATTGTGTCGTTGTAACAAGTGACGACAAAACAGTACCTGATTGCCCACAAGCTTTAGCCAATTCAATATTGATTACCGTGTTCGATCAAGGCAAAATCTTTACAGTTTCTCTGTCATTTCGACCAAAGGGAGAAATCATGGGCGTCCCTGCAACGCTCATGGTTTTCAAGATCCCTCCTAGCGTCGGGATGACATGAATTTTGCGCTATCTGCATGGCTGAGAGTCATACGTAATCAGGAAACACTACCAAAGCTTTGCCAACCGGGGCATATACTATGGATGAAGAAACAAAAATTCTACTGCGCAACATCGCCCATCACCTGAAATGGGTCATCGTGTTGCTGCTGGCTATTCTCGGCCTGCTGATTGCCCAGTCTGTGAATTGACAGGGTGTTGGTCCGGCGTGTATTGCTGGTGGTATGGAAGTCAGATCAGCCGAGGCTGCCGGAATTTCGCTATACTGGCCGTGTGCCTTAGCGTTTGCCTCCTCAATTGCCCATGCCCCTGTTCATTGTGACTCCGTCGTGGTTTGTGACGCCGGTATTGTTCTGTCGCTACGTGTGCTTGAGAGTTGGCCGCTGTCATCGTTGGCTCGCGTTTCGTTTGCTATAATCATCAGAATGAAATGGATTCAGGCATTGCTTGCCTTGCTGATTTTATGCTTCCCGGCCAAAGCGGCTGAGGACCGGGTTTTCATCTGGACCGTCGTCCCCCAGTTCAGCCCCACCATTGTCCATCGTGACTGGATCCCGTTGCTCGATGCGCTGCAACAACGCACCGGTTATCGTTTCAAACTGGTCCCGTCGGACAGTTTCGAATTCTTTGAAGGTGGCCTGTTGCTGGGTAAATTCGATTTCGCCTATGCAAATCCCTATCAAACCCTGCTGGCCCACCGGGCGCAGGGTTATATTCCACTGGTGCGTGACGAGCAACGTCGCCTGACGGGCATCCTGGTCGTGCGCAAGGACAGCCCCCTTCAGCGTGTCGATGAGCTTGCCGGTCAGAAGATTGCTCTTGCGGCGCTCAATGCCTTTGCTGTATCCCTGTATATGCGCGCCTTGTTGACGGAGAAGGAAGGCATTTCATTCGAGCCCCTGTATGTCGGCACCCACAGCAATGCCTACCGGCAGGTATTGTTGGGCCGGACGGCCGCCTGCGGCGGCATCTATAGGACCCTGAACAAGGAGTCTGCCGCCGTGCGTGACAATCTCAGGGTGATTTATGAAATTCCCAGCACCATCACCCATGCCGTTTCGGCCCACCCCTCAGTGGCAGTCGAGGTGCGCAAAGCAGTTCAGCGGGCCCTGCTGGAGTTGTCGGCCAGCGAACAGGGACGCAGATTGCTGCGCGCGGTATTCCTGCCGCAACCGGTCGCGGCCGACTATGATCGGGACTATGCTCCGCTGCAATCGTTGAATCTTGACAGCTACGTCGTTCTTCCGGACTGAGACATGAAACTGGAATGGCGGAACAAGCGTGTCGCTACCTCGTGATAGATTTTGGGACATCCAAGTCTCCAAAATCGACTCGCCAACGCGACAACCATTATTGCCCCGGCCGTCCTGCGTCCGTGCCGCTTCGCCACACCT
>JANEMG010000229.1 GCA_024511045.1 Gammaproteobacteria bacterium
GCCGCGTATTTCGACCCCACCTTGGAGCCGGAGCGCACCACGCCGCCCGGAAAGGGCATGATCACGTTGGCTATCTTGCGCATTTCCGCGATGGCCGCCTCGCAGGCCGCCAGGGCCTGCGGCTGGGATTCTGCCAGCACCAGGAAATTGCCGCCGCCGACCGCTTCCACCTGTCCTGTGGTGGCTTCGGTGAGAAATTCCCCGTCCATGACCGGGATGCGCCAGTAGCGCTTGCCATCGATCAGCTTGGCGACCTGAAAGCCATCACCGAAATAGCGCAGGTTTTTTCCCAGCGGGATGCGCTTGCCGCCGTCGATACCGGCGAACAGCGCCGATGTCGGCGAGGTCAGCACGCATTGTCCGGCACGGATCTCCAGCTGCTTGGCCAGGCTCTTGCCGCCCATGGCAAACAGCAGTATCGCGACTCCGGGCCGGCCATCGGGGGTTTCCGAAGGGTCCAGTACGCGTTCGATGCCCGCCTCGCAGCCGCAGGCAATCACCGAGGTGGCGAAGCCGGTCATGGCCTGTGCGGAAATCAACGCCCATTTCTCGTTCTGCGCGGTAATGATCGCCCGGGTCGCCTTCATGGGAAAGGCCTCGGCGAAGGTTGCATCGATCGTCACGCCATTGATGATCATAGTGCACCTCCCCTGGTTGGCTGCACCGTCAGGCTGCCACGCCCGTCTTCGGTGAATTCATCGTCGCTGATCTTGAAGTTGCCAAGCTTCATGGTCAGATAACGGTCGAAATACTTCTGCAGGTCTTTCTCGATGCCGGGATCCCAGTCGGGCTTGACGATATGCGTCGTCCCCCAGGTCACCTTGACCACCTGCCCGTCCCTGACCACCAGTTCGCCGTCCTTGAAGACATAATCAGGCCTGGCAAACATCTTCTCCCGGTCGGGATCGTCGCTGTACACGGTGATATCGGCCCAGTTCCCCGGACTCAGTGCGCCCCTGTCCTGCAGGCCGATGATTTTCGCCACTCCTGCACGGGTCATGATGGCAATCTCGTTCAAGGTGTATTCCCGGTCAATGGAACCCAGCGTGGTCATTTTCTGCGCCTCCGGGTGGATGGTGGCCAGCATGTCGTTGCGGAAACTCCTGTCCATCAACAGGCGTATCAGGTGCGGATAGCTGGTGAATGGCGCACCGTTGGGATGATCGGTGGTCAGGAACACCCGCCAGGGATCGTCCACCAGCAGATAAATCTCCAGGCCGATGGCCCATTGCAGGGCGTTGACGAAATTCTGGTCCCTGTACTTGAAAGGCACGACACCGCAGCCGGCATCGCATTCGATATCCATGCACACCCACTTGTTGGGATTGGCGAACTGATGATTGGCATGCTGGCGCATATTGTCGCCGGAGGCCGTGACGGTCTGGCCGAACAGAATCTGGCCGACATCGGCAGTGATGTTCTTGTGCCTGTTGATGGCCTCGGCAATCTGCGCACCACCCGAGGAAAACTTGAAATCCCCTTCGGTGCCGTAACTATGGAACTGGATATGCGTCAGATGCATGGGCAGGCCGCCGATGCCCTGCATGGTATCCAGCGTGGTTTCGACATTGCCCGGCACACCGAGGTTGCAGCCATGCACATGCAGGGGGTGGGTGATGCCCAGCTCCTTGACCGCGGTGGCCAGGGTCTGCAGGATCTGCCGCGGCGTCACTTCGTAGTGACTGTTTTTTTCATCCAGGTCCAGCTTGCGCTGGTTGAACTTGAAGGCGCTGATGCCGCCGGCGTTGACCACCTTGATGGCAATCCCCTTGGCCGCATGCAGGGTCCATGCGACATAGTCGTTGATGGCCTGCTGGTCCTTTTTCGCGGTCATCATGCGCAGCAAATAATCGCCGCTGCCCAGCAACACATAACCCCCCTTGTCCAGGATCGGTATATCGGCCATTTCCATGTGCGCCTGTCGTGCGTTGACCGGCAGCACCGCTGGCTCGAAGCCTGCGGTGTAGCCCATTTCCGCATAACGGTAGCCGGTGACCAGGGTGCTGGGCATGGCATGCCCGCTGCCGGAGCGGGTGACGGCGGTGCGCACCACGGGATCGGCGCGGTGATCCTCGGGCAGCAGAATCCTGGCGATATTGCCCTTGCCGCCGCCGATGTGGGTGTGCATGTCGATCGCCCCGGCCATGACCACCTTGCCGCGCAGATCATATTCCTGATCCACCTGGACATCCTGCGGCCGGCTGACGATGCGGCCATCCTGGATGTAGATATCCCGCTTCTTGCCGTCCACCCCGTTCGCCGGGTCATAGACGGTCCCCCCCGTTAGTTTTATCAGCATATCTTATACCTGTTAAAGCGCCTGCTGTATCGCAGTCACGACCTCGGAAGTGCTTGGCAACCCGGAATCCCGCAGTTTTTTCAAGCGTATGGCGACGACGTTGTCCATGCGATAGGCATGTCCTGAATGATCGATGCCCGGCGTGCCGACCGGAATGAACACTTCCGGCTCCTGGGCAAAGGTCATCCCGGAACGTCCGATGACGATACTGGGCACATCGGTATCGGGCGGGATTTTCGCCGCATCGAAGCTGGAAACCCAGAGCAGTATATCGGCCTCGCCCTCGGCCAGCAGGGAGACGGCATCATATAGATAGGGATCGTAGTCCGGAAAGCCGCGGGAAAAACTGATTCTTGGCGGATAGCCGGTGGTCCATCCGGAAACCTGGCTGGCGGTCTGGTCGCCTTCCCTGCCGCCCAGGGGCAGACCGGAACAGCGTGTACCGCGATCGTTGATGTCCTTGACCATCTCACAAAGGGTCTGTACAGCCAGTTCGGCGTGGGAAAAATCAAAGGCCCCGGCCGCCCAGGTGACGACGCCATAGGCTGCCTGCTGCAATCTGTCGGCAATGGCCTGCAGATCGGCAGCGGCAATCCCGCCCGCAGATTCGGCCTGGACGGGATGCCCCTTGACCAGCGCCCGCAATACCGACAGCACTTCCGGCAGATCCTGGTCGTCGCAGACATGGACATCGGCCTTACGGCCATCCGGCGCAGTGGACGCTGAACCCGATGGTGCCTTGCCCAGATAGATGATTTCACGCTTGCCGGTATCTTCCACAAACATGCTGTCCTGATTCCACAGGTAGCGTTCGAAGAAGCGCGGAGCGAAGCTTTCCAGGTCCGTGCCGACGACCAGCAGCAGGTCACAACGGTTTTTCACTTCCGCCAGCGTGGTATTCATCCAGCCGGAATCCTGCATGGCCAGAATGTTCCGCCGCGCGGCATTGAAATGCATGTTGTCCAGGATGGCGCCGGTGTGATCGGCCAGCGACAGCAGGGCGCGCATGCCATTGACATCCGTCGCGCAACCGGCGACAAGCGGCTGCTGCGCCTTTGCCAGCAGATCGGCGGCCACTTTCGCCGCCTCCTGCAATGGCACCTCCTTGCTGGCAACCCGGGGTTTGCTGTCCCCAAGCGGCTGTTCAAAGGCCGGGGTATTGACCGCGCAGCCATTTTCCGTCACCTGCAGCGCAGTTCTTTCCACACTGACCGTAAGATCATCGGTGCCCATGCCGCAAAAAGGACTTGGCACTTCTGTAATTTCTGTCATCGGGCTATCCCTATGTCAGTTTCAAAAAACACTCTTCACTTGAATCAGCCTGCACGATGAAATACCGGTGGCAACGTTCTTCTGCCGGAAATTACCAGTATGGCGGTGCGGCCAACGCAAAAAACATCGATCAATATACGTTTTGCCGATAGCCCGGCATTTTACCCGCTTTTCGGAAGAACCCAAAGCGACATCTGGACCGGGGAAGGCGGTCGTTTACCGGCTGACCCACCCGTGCGGTTTTTTTCCTGGTTGGTATCAACCTGAAAACGATTTGTCTCGCGTGGTCTGAAGGGAGTTGTCCAGCTTCCCGGCGCCATCTCGGACCGGAAAACCCAGGAATTTCCAAGAGGATTTACAGAAAGGATTTGCTGACTTTGGCAAGCAGATTTTCGATGGCGATATATTCATTCTGCAACAGCTTTTCTTCGGGTTTGCCGAGAACGAAACCCTGGCCATAATTGATGCCGATTTCCCGCAGGACATCGATCAATCTTGGATTCTCGATATATTCGGCGACCGTCTTCTTGCCGAGCCTGTTGGCTATTTCACACATCGAGCGCACCAGCACCCGGTCTGTTTCATCATTGATCAGGTTCTGGATGAATTGCCCGTCTATCTTGACATAATCGACGGGGAATTTTTTCAGATAGTTGAAGGAGCAAAAACCCGCTCCAAAATCATCCAGCGCGAAATGGCAGCCCAACGCCCTGATTTTGCTGATCATCAAACGGGTCTCTTCGAAATTGCCGATGGCTGCCGTTTCCGTGATTTCAAAGGTGATGCGGGAGGCATCCAGCCAGGTCATTTTCAGCTTCTGCTGGATGGTGGGCAGCAGGGCAGGATCCTGAAACGCTGCACTGGACAAATTGATGGCCAGGCAGATATGCTCCATCTCTGCCGGCAGTGCGGCAAGAAAATCGAACGCTGCCTCCACCACCCAAAGAT
>JANEMG010000230.1 GCA_024511045.1 Gammaproteobacteria bacterium
AGCAGGATGCAGCAATCAGCGTATAGAACAAGCTCTAACGGGCAGTATGAACAAAATAGCAACTTTATTTCACCCGAAAATATACGGTGGAACAATGTTGCTTACTCTAAACTCTAGAAAATAATTGTAGACGATTTATTTGGGGCTGCAGGATTTAAGTACGGCAAATTAAATCGGGGTCAAAAAAACGCCTCGTCACACACCGTATTGCCTGCGATATGCAGTGATGGCCTCGAGCTGCGGGGATTCTGCGTCATGCATCTCCAGATAGGCAATGATGTCAGACAGGCCGATGATGGCGATCACGGGAATAGCGAAGCGCTGACTGACCTCCTGCGCCGCGGAAAGCGCATGCTCGCCCCTTTCCTGACGGTCCAGGGCAATCAGCACCCCGCACAGTTCTGCGCCGGCCGCAGTGATGATCGCTGCGGATTCCCTGACCGAAGTGCCGGCGGTGATGACATCGTCGACAACCATCACCTTCCCTTGCAGAGGCGCGCCGACCAGGCAGCCGCCTTCGCCATGGTCCTTGGCCTCTTTGCGATTGAAGGCAAAGGGAATATCCTTTCCGGTCAGCTGCGCAAAGGCAATGGCGGTCGCACTGACTAGTGGTATGCCTTTATAGGCAGGGCCGTACAGAATATCCACCGTACTTCCCGCCTGTTGCAGGGCCTGCGCATAGAACTGTCCCAGTCTTCCCAGCCGGGCACCGGTATTGAACAATCCGGTATTGAAAAAATAAGGACTGCTGCGCCCCGATTTCAGTTGAAATTCACCAAATCTGAGCACATCACAGGCGAGGGCGTATCGAATAAACTCTTTTTGAAAATCATACATAGCGGGATTGCTGTCTCCAGGAGCACTATATTAAGATGGATGGTTGCCAGGCGAACCATTGTACATACCCTCAAAACAGGCGTACAGGATGGTCCCATACGCGGTGACACTGCGGAGCGTCAGTATCGCAGCCTCTACGCGACAAACTCCGCCAGGACCTGGTCCAGAAAATCCCGGCCCTTCGTCGAACACCGATAGTGTCTGCCTCTGTTCTCCAGCAATCCCTGCTGCAGGCATTTCGACAGCGCCGGCTCCAGAGTCGACGGACCCAGTCCTGTCCTGGCAATATAGCTGTCCATGCTGAAACCGGCATGCAGACGCAGACTGTTCATCATGAACTCCAGCGGCAATTCAGCGCGGGTGATCGTCTGGCTGCCGCCAACACGGGGGTTGCCGGTATTTTCCAGGTAGTGCCCGGGATGCCTGATTTTCCAGGTACGGATTATGTTGTCGGGCAAGGATCGGGTGATTTTTCCGTGGGCACCCGCACCAATACCCAGATAGTCGCCGAATTGCCAGTAATTGAGATTGTGCCGGCATTGCCTTTGCCGCAATCCGTAGGCGGAAATTTCATATTGCCGGAAACCTTTCTCAGCCAGCAAGTGCTGACAGTGTCGCTGTTCAAGGTAGGTTTGTTCGTCGTCCGGAAGGGCCGGAGGATACTTGTGGAAATAGGTATTGGGCTCCAGGGTCAGCTGATACAGGGAAATATGCGTTGGCTGCAAGGCGATGGCAGTTTCAATATCGTCCTGGCTGTCCCCGGTGCTGGCGCCGGGTAGGCCGAACATCAGGTCCAGATTGATATTTTCGAAACCGGCTGTATGGGCAATCTGCACGGCCCGTATCGCCTCCGAGGCACAGTGTATACGGCCGAGACGGCGCAGATGTCGGTCGTCAAAACTCTGTATGCCAATGGACAGGCGGTTGATGCCCACTGCCCGGTATTCCGCGAACCTGCGGCTTTCAAAGGTGCCAGGATTGGCCTCCAGGGTGATTTCAACCTGTTCCTGCCAGGGAAGCTGCCGCCGGACGCCGGTCAGCAGCCGCGCCAACGCCTCCGGTGAAAACAGGCTTGGCGTGCCGCCGCCGATAAAGATATGACCGATGCTGCGGGTTTCCTGAAAGCGCTGCAAGTCCTGTTGCAGGTCCTGCAGCAGGGCATCGACATAGCGCTGTTCCGGCAATTCCCCGGCAGCACTATGGGAGTTGAAATCACAATAGGGGCATTTTTTTATACACCACGGAATATGGATGTACAGACCCAGAGGGATTGCTGCAGGGTGCACTTATGCAGCACGCTGCTCTTGCAGCTGCGGAAAAACCAGCAACACCTTGAGGCCGCCCAAAGCCGAGCGGTCCAGGTACAGACTGGCCTGATGAATGCTTGCGATCTGACTGACGATGGACAATCCCAGACCGCTGCCCTTGGTCGTACTGGCCGTTTCGATCCGCCGGTAGAACCTCTGCAGTACCTGCTTGCGCATGTCCTTGGGGATCCCCGGCCCGGAATCTTCCACGCACAGCGTCACCAGGGTCTGTTCGGCATTGATGCTGACTTCGATATGCCCGCCGACAGGCGTATAGCGAATGGCATTGTCGATGAGATTCCTGATCATGACGCTGAGCAATTGGGTGTTGCTGCTGATCAGATGGCTGTTGTTGTTGAACAATTCTATTTCGATCTGTTTGCTGTGCGCGGAATGATCCAGGTCGGAAATGACCTGTATGACTTCCTGATTGAGGTCGGTGGGCTGCTTTTCGACCAGGGTCTCATCGGAATCGATGCGCGACAGGACCAGCAACTGCTGCACCATGTGGGTCATGCGGTGCACGGCCTGCTCGATTTTTTTCAGGGCAGGCGTGCGCATTTCTTCCTGCTGCGTCTTCAGGGCCACCTGGGTCTGCGCCAGCAAGCCCGCCAGCGGCGTGCGCAGCTCGTGGGAAGCGTCGGCGATGAAGCGACGCTCATTTTCAAAGGACTGCGCCAGCCTGGCAAACAGATCGTTCATCGCCTCCACCAGCGGTACGATCTCGGAGGGGAGCTTCCTGGAGGATAGCGGCGTAGACGGCTGGCATCCCGACGCTTCAATTGCCAGGCCAGTCGATTGACGCTTTTCAGTGAACTGCCGACGATGAACCAGATGGCGATCCCCAATATCGGCATACCATACAGAAACTGCACGATCACCATGGTCGAGATGTTGTCGGCCAGCTCTTCGCGTATTTTGTCCAGCTGGGCGACATAGATGATATATTTCGCATCGCCCTCCTCATCCCGTCCGGTCAGGGCAAAGACATCCCACAATTCCCGGTCGATCCGGATTCTGCTCAGACCGTTCCTCTTGTTGGACAACGGGTACTGCGGTGCATTTTTGGTGCGCAGTATCAGTCCCTCACCGATCATCCAGATCTGAAAGGCCACCTTGTTTCTGTATTGGAACGGGACATCCTCGTGCTCCAACACCGCCATGCCGGTATCCAGGTCCCAGTTCTCGTACAACGATCCATCATGCAGCAGGCTCTCCATGAAAGCATGGATGACCCGCGCCGATCCTGCCAGTTCATTGTCGAACAGGCTATAGACTTCATGCCGGATCTCGCGATAACTGACCAGGGCGGTGATTCCCCAGGTGAAAAAAGAAGTACCCAGCAGCGTCACCAGCAGCAGCTTCTTCAGTGAATAATTTTTACCCTTCATCAATGATATAACCGACGCCTCTGACGGTACGTATGAAATTGGCCGGCAATTTTTTGCGCAGATGATGAATATGCACCTCGACGGTGTTGCTTTCAATTTCCGAGTTCCAGGAATACAGCGTCTCTTCCAGCCTCGCCCGGGAAATGACCGCGCCTTTGTTGGCCAGCAAAAAATTCAGAACTTCAAATTCTTTCTGGGAAATATCCACGTCCCTGCCATCGACAGTCACCTTGTGTGAAGCGGGATCCAGAACCACCCCCTTGTGCTCCAGCAGGGGCGTGCCGCGGCCGCCGTGACGCCTGATCAGGGCCCGCAGCCGGGCGCAGATTTCATTCATGTCGAAGGGCTTGACGACAAAATCGTCGGCGCCGCTGTCCAGTCCGATGACCCGGTCATTGACCGTGTCCCGCGCAGTAAGAATCAGAACCAGCGTGGCATCCTTGCGTTTGCGCAGAGCCTTCAAAACGTCCAGACCATTCATGCCGGGCAGATTGAGATCCAGCACCAGGATTTCATAACTGTGCGTCTGCAGGGCTTCATCGGCCTGCTTGCCGTCGGTGAGCCAGTCGACGGCATAGCCTTCCATGGTCAAACCGCTCTTCAGGCCGTCACCAAGAATTTCGTCATCTTCAACTAATAAAAGGCGCATAGATTACCAGTGAGGTTTTTGTGTTAGATTAATAGGCTGAAAACAGCAGTTCATTGTTCGCAGGTTTATCCGGCAAACAGGCAAAGCGTTGCGTTCCCATCATCCAGTCTAATTTGACAGAAGCCCGGCAGTCAATGCAAAACGAACGGACTGTCGTTTTGTGCGGCAGCAGTTTTCCTGCGCTGAACAGTGTACTAATAACTAAAGTTTCGGAGTTCAGAAAGACAGAATAACTTGTTGATTGTAAATGAATAGTGCGCTCTAAAGAGGTATAATATTGGGAACTTGAAATCCAAATCACACCTCAATAGAACGCTTA
>JANEMG010000231.1 GCA_024511045.1 Gammaproteobacteria bacterium
CCAATATGCCATCCTTTATTACCCTGGAGAATGAAATCGACTCTCTGGCACAGGGCTTTATAGCTTAGTTCGTAATTCCGTTTTTCAAGTCAAAGGTTGCAGTATATTCCTTGGCCCCTGCTGAAATGCATTGAATTTTCCTGCCCACGGGCTGCGTGAATGGCACGCTGATACAGCCAGGACTCTATGCAGTGATGACAAACTTACGGTATCTGTCGAATACTTCGTCAATCCTGCTCCGCCCGCTTGACAACGAATTTTATTTCATTGAGCACCCGCCCCTGATCGTCCTTCAAACGCACCGACCAGTTGCCGGTATAAGCGCGGTTCATCAACTTGCTGGTCGATGCCCGCCAGCGCTTGCCAAGGATTTTTATGCGCTTGGAAAACACTACTTTGCCATCGAGCAGCCATTCGTGATAAACCGTTTCACCCTTCATTCCCCGCAGCTCGGTGAAATAGAATACCCCGGTCGCTTTTTCATTATCCACGATTACCGGTGAGATAATTACACCAAACGGTTCCTTGTTGTTGATGCCTTTTGCCAGTTGCACACGGGCCAGGCCTCTTGTTACAGCGAATTTCTGCTTTCCTGGCGCAACGACAGCTTCACGCTTGTCCACGACAGGCTTTTGCACTTGCTCTTTTTCAGCCGGCACTGTGTTAGTCAATGCCCCGCCATGGTCAACAGCGGCAACGGACTGCACCTGTTTGTCGGCATTGCCTGAGGAGGAAGCCGGGATCTGCCGGCTTTTTTTCGCAGGCTGTCCGATTATTTCCTGACCGCCACTGACATCGACCTGCTGCTGCGTTATAATTGGGCTTCGTTGAGGCTCCGGAATAGCTTGCAACTGCTTGCCAACAGGTTTGGCGTCGATTCCAGCGGCATTCATTGCTTGCGTCCTGTCGCTGCCATAATCCGCGTCGTCATTGTTCCACAGCAAATAAACCAGTCCGCCAAGTATAATCGCCAGAAGCAATACCGCCATGACAACGCGCCTGATATTCCACTGGGTAATCTCCCTGGGGTTAACGCCAGCCTTATTGGGAGAATGCTTTCCGGCCTTATAATTTATTTTAATTACCACTTTATTGGTGTCTTCCATCATTTTGCTCTTTAATTATTTGCGTTCGATTCTGTTTGTAATGCACCCATTAAACAATTGTTTGCAATTCTTTTCAAATGTGCCTGTCCACCAGCAGGAAAATGCCGGCTAACAACTTTATGCCAGACAATGCAAAGCATCATCATATTGTGTCAATACAGCATTTTCGCCCTAAGATAAAGAAAACCCTTGCCCACCGATAACTATACGACATGAGCAATTTGCTAAAATTATTTCAGGACTCCTCCGCATTGTATGGCAGCAATGCCAATTTCATCGCGGATCTGTACGAACAGTATCTGAAGAATCCGGATTCCGTGAGCCCGAGCTGGCAGAAAAAATTTGCCGGAATCAAAGACGGCAATGTTCATGAAATACCGCACAGCCCTGTCGTCGACCGCTTCGCGCGGCTGGCCAGCACGTCATCCGACCGACTGGCCAAACTGCAGGGGTTTACCGAGGAAAGCGTCAAAAAGCAGTCGGCCGTCGCCAGACTGATCAATCATTACCGCGTACGGGGACATCAACTGGCCGCCAACAATCCTCTGGGCAATCCGCCGCGCGACATTCCCGATCTCGACCCGGCCTATTATGGGCTTACCGAACTGGATATGGACACCCTGTTTCATACCGGCCTGATCTACGGCGTCGACCGCATGCCCCTGCGCGAAATCATTGCCGTATTGAAAAAAATCTACTGCGGCAGCATCGGCAGCGAGTACATGTATATCGTCGACAACGAGGCCAAACGGTGGATCAAGAATCGCCTGGAAAGCTCGCCGGACAACCTCAAGGTCGATCCGGAAAAACAAATTGGACTGCTCGAGCAGCTGATTGCCGCAGAGGGCATCGAAAAACATCTGCACAGGAGATTTGTCGGCCAGAAACGCTTCTCGCTGGAAGGGGGCGAGAGCCTGATCCCGATTCTCGATGAACTGATCCAGTATTCCGGCAGCATGGGCGCCAGGGAAATCGTCATCGGCATGGCGCACCGCGGACGGCTCAACGTGCTGGTCAATATCCTGGGCAAGAGTCCGGCCACATTGTTCGATGAATTCGCCGGCGTACACGCCCATACGCCAGGCGTCAGTTCCGGCGATGTCAAATACCACATGGGCTTTTCCTCGGACATCAGCACCCCTGGAGGACCGGTACATCTGGCGCTGGCCTTCAATCCGTCGCACCTGGAAATCATCAACCCGGTGGTGGAAGGCTCGGTCAAGGCCCGGCAGGACCGCCTGGGCAAAGGCAGCATCAATACCGTCATCCCGATATTGATACATGGCGATGCGGCTTTCGCCGGTCAGGGCATCGTCATGGAGACCCTGAACATGGCGGAAACCCGTGCATTTTCCACTGGCGGCACGATCCATATCGTCATCAACAACCAGATTGGCTTCACCACCAGCAACCCTTTCGACGCCCGTTCCACGCTGTATTGCACCGACGTCGCCAACATGATTCAGGCGCCGGTATTCCATGTCAACGGCGACGACCCGGAAGCGGTACTGTTCGTGACCCGGCTGGCCCTGGACTATCGCATGACCTTCAACAAGGATGTCGTCATCGACCTGATCTGCTACCGGCGTCTCGGACACAACGAAGCCGATGAACCGGCCACCACGCAGCCGATCATGTATAAAATCATCCGCAGCCATCCGACCACCAAACAGATCTATGCGGAAAAACTGACCCAGGAGGGTTTGCTTACCGAGGAACAGGCCAGGCAAATGGAAAAGGACTATCAGGACCGGCTGGAAGAAGGTACTATCGTCTCGCGACCTGTCCTGAAAGACATCGTTCCGGCCAACGCCATCAAATGGCAGAAGTTCATCGATGGCAAATGGGACATGCCCTGCTCAACGGCCGTCGACATCGACAAGATACGTTTCTGCAATGAAAAAATGCTGCGCCTCCCGGCCGGCTTCGAACTGCACCCGAGAGTCGCCAAAATCATGGAAAGCCGGCAGCGCATGGCCGTGGGCGCACTGCCCCTGGACTGGGGATTCGCCGAAAACATGGCCTATGCCACCCTGCTCATGGAAGGCCACAATATCCGGCTGACCGGACAGGATGTCGGCCGTGGCACCTTCTTCCATCGGCATGCGATCCTGTACAATCAGATCAATGGCGAAGCCTACATTCCACTGAAGCACCTCAGCAACGACCAGGCCAGGCCGCAAATTTTCGATTCCCTGCTCTCGGAAGCGGGCGTTCTGGGTTTCGAATACGGGTACAGCACCACAGAGCCCAACAGCCTGATCATCTGGGAAGCCCAGTTTGGTGATTTCGTCAACGGTGCGCAGGTGGTCATCGATCAGTTCATCAGTTCCGGCGAAACCAAATGGGGGCGTCTGTGCGGTCTGACCTTGCTGTTGCCTCACGGCTTCGAAGGTCAGGGACCGGAACATTCCTCGGCCAGACTGGAGCGTTTTCTGCAGCTCTGCGCCGAACAGAACATGCAGGTCTGCTACCCGACGACGCCGGCGCAGATTTTCCATCTGCTGCGCCGCCAGGTCATGCGCCTTTACCGCAAGCCGCTGATCATCATGAGCCCAAAGAGCCTGCTGCGCCACAAACTGGCCACTTCCACACTGGAAGACCTGAGCACGAAAGAATTTCAGCTGGTGATCGGCGACCGGCACGTCAGTCAACCGAGAAAAGTCAAACGCGTCATCCTCTGCACCGGCAAAGTGTATTACGATCTGCAGGAGGTCCGGCAACAGGACGATCTGGAACATATCGCCATCATCAGGCTTGAACAACTGTATCCTTTTCCCTATGATGCCTTGCGGGCCGAACTGGCGAAATACCCGCATTTCGAACAGTTCGTGTGGTGCCAGGAAGAGCCGAGGAACCAGGGGGCCTGGCATCAGATCAGACACCGCTTCCCGGAACTGCTGAAAAAGAACATGCATATCGAATACGCCGGCCGGCCCTTGTCGGCAGCCCCAGCCGTGGGCAGTTTCAGAATCCACATCGAACAGCAGAAGGCAGTCGTCGAAGCTGCTCTGTACGGCAAAAAACAGGAAGAATAAACTATGAGCATTGAAGTACTAGTCCCCGATCTACCCGAATCGGTTGCCGATGCGACATTGATCAGCTGGCACAAAAAGCCTGGCGAATACATCGAGAAAGGTGAAAACCTCGTCGACCTGGAAACCGACAAGGTCGTCCTGGAGGTACCCGCTCCGGAATCGGGAATCCTGACCAAGGTTTTCAAGGAAAATGGCAGCACGGTGATCAGCGGCGACCTGCTGGGCGAACTGGAACAGCAGGAACAGGACAATGAAAAAATTCAGACCGATACAGCCAGCTTCGATATCCCCTTGAGTCCCGCCGTTCGCCGCCTGATCCTGGAAAACGACCTGGATCCCGGCGCTATCACCGG
>JANEMG010000232.1 GCA_024511045.1 Gammaproteobacteria bacterium
GGCAAAAAACCGGCGGGAACGACCGAAGAAAATACCGCCTCCCCAGTGCAGAAGGAAAAGCCGGCTGCAGAGCAACAACCGGCCCCAGCCACGGGAACGAAACCGGCATCTGCGAAACCGGCCGAGAAACCCGCCAAGGCCAGGGAACCTGAAAACAGTTCAGCCCCGGCGGACAAGACGCCCGGCAATAAAGAACTCATCTCCTGAGGGGCGCAGCAGGCAGGGATGCCTTGCTGCTGCTTGACAGTGACAGCCTTTTATTCGCCTCTCCTGCTTGCATAAAAACAATGTCACTACTCACCCATAGTAAAACAAGCCTCTATGAGTGGTCTGTGGAGGAAGTGTCTTTGGCAGGGATGCCAAAGTCAAGCCTGCAGGGATGTATTCACGGCGTCTTTCGGAACAGACTACCCACAGGGGCCCGAGTAGTTACAAAACAATAATCAACCGGGCCTGCCCGCGCATTTCCAAGCCATGAACCCTTACCACCCACTGCCCTGGTTTTTGCCAAATCGCTTCCTGCTGTTCCTGGTCATTGTCAGTCTGACTGGCTGCGGACGCCTGCTGATCTCTTCGGCTACCAGCCAACTTGCCGGCAACATCTCCAGTGCCATCCTGAATCAAAAGGACCCCGCTACCGTCAAGGAAGGTGCGCCTGCCTATCTGATCCTGCTCGACAGCCTGATCGCCAACGATCCGGAAGATAGCCGGCTGTTGCTGACCGGCACAAAACTCTATGGCGCCTATGCAGCGGTATTCGTCGAAGATGCAGTTCGGGCCCGAATTTTGGCGGACAAAGCCTGGCAATACAGCATCGACGCACTGTGTCTCGAACATGCCGATACCTGCCACAGTTATCGCCTGCCCTATGCCGATTACCTGAAATTTCTGGACACACTCGGGCAGGACGATGTCGCCGTCTTGTTTTCCTTCGGCGCCAGCTGGGCGGGCTGGATACAGACGCACAGCGAAGACTGGAATGCCAGAGCCGACCTCCCCAAGGTGGAGGCAACCATGCTGCGGGTCATTGCACTGCAGGATGACTTTCTGCAAGGGGAACCCTATCTGTATCTCGGCGTACTATCCATCCTGCTGCCGCCGGCCCTGGGCGGCAAACCGGAGCAGGCCAGGGAATATTTCGAGAAAGCCATTGCCCTGTCCCGGGGCCGCAACCTGATGTTTCAGGTCATTTTCGCAGAACGTTACGGGCGCATGCTGTTCGACCGTGAACTGCACGACAGACTGTTGCATCGGGTACTCGACAGCGACCCGGCTGTACCCGGCCTGACCCTGATGAACACTATCGCCCAGCAAAAAGCCGCTGCCCTTCTGAACAGCGCCGACGAATACTTTTAGTGTTTCATCGTCGGCAGAAAAGTGCGCTGCTATAATAACGGCAGTTACTCTTGTAAAAAATCTTCACGGTACATAACAGCCAGGCAGACATTGCGGGGTTTCAACTTGTTGTCTGGAATGGCCGGTGCTGAATGAAACTTTTTCTAGCCCCCCAAAGAGAGGTAGGAGCGATGTACGCGATGCCAGATGAAACAACAAAAAAATGGTCTGCACTGTTCATGATCAGTCTGCTGTTGAGTATTGCACCGATGCCTCCAGCCCATGCCCGGGTACTGAAAATAGCCACTGTCTCTCCCGACGGGGCAATGTGGATGCGCAAGATGCGCGAAGGGGCAAAGGAAATCGCAGACCGGACCGAGGGGCGGGTGAAACTGAAATTTTACCCTGGCGGCGTGATGGGCAACGACCAGAGCATACTGCGCAAGATGCGCATCGGCCAGTTGCAAGGGGGAGCCTTTACCGCTGGAGGGCTGGCGGGTGTCTATCCAGACATCCAGATCTATGCCCTGCCGTTCCTGTTCAATTCCCAGGAACAGGTCGATTTCGTGCGTGCCCGCATGGACAAGACCCTGTTGCAGGGACTGGAGCAGCAGGGCCTGATCGGCCTCGGCATTGCCGGGGGAGGATTCGCCTACAATATCTCTACAGCGCCGCAGAAAAGCCTGGAGGATCTGCGCAGCCATAAAGTCTGGATCCCGACCGGCGATGTCATCAGCAAGGCGGTCATGGAGGCGGCCGGCGTCTCCCCGATCCCCCTGCCGATTTCCGATGTATTGACCGGCCTGCAGACCGGCATGATCGACACGGTCGCTGCATCACCGATCGGCGCTATCGCTTTTCAGTGGTATACCAAAGTCACTTACCTCATGGATGCACCAATAAGCTATATCTACGCCCTGCTGGTGATCGATAAAAAAGCCTTCAACAAACTGCAGCCTGCCGACCAGAAAATCGTCCGCGAAGTGATGGCGTGTGTCTATCGGGAAATCGACCAGCAGAACAAACTTGACAATGCCAAAGCCATCGATGCCTTGAAAAAACAGGGGGTCACTTTTGTCCCCCTGTCGCCGGAACTGATGCAGGACTGGCAGAAGGTGGCCGAGAAAGCCATTGCCATTCTGGCAAAACAGGGCGCATTCACGCCGGAGATGCTGCAGGCTGTCTATACCAATCTGGAGCTCTATTCCGCTTCCCGCCAATGACGGACAGCGTAAACCAATCTACTGACAGCCATGCACATCGCTAGACTCCTGCGCCTGCTCCATGCCTTCGAAGACAGCTTTCTGGTGCTGTTGCTGAGCACCATGATCACACTGGCGTTCACGCAGATCATCCTGCGAAATTTCTTCGACAGCGGCCTGAGCTGGATTGCGCCGGCGCTGCGCCTGCTGGTGCTGTGGGTGGGCCTGGTTGGGGCAATGATCGCCACCCGCCAGGAACATCACATCGCCATCGATGTCCTCACCCGCAGTGTCCGCCTGCCTGAACGCCTGAAACAGACAGCACAGATTTTTGTCGAATTGTTTACCAGCCTGGTCACCGGCATCATCACCTACCATGCCGTGAGAATGGTGATCATGGACCGGGAAGCGCAAAGCATCGCCTTTGCCGGCATCCCCATCTGGATCTGTGAACTGATCATCCCGGCGGCCTTTGCCATCATCGCACTGCGCTACCTGCTTTTCGCGCTGAACCATGCCCGGCAATTGTTCACCCCGCGGGTATCTCTGTGATCCAGACACTGGCATTACTGATTGTGGCGCTGCTGGGCGCACCGCTGTTTGCGGTGATCGCGGCAGGCGCACTGCTGGGCTTCCACGCGGAAGACGTCGATCTGGCGGTCGTGGCCATCGAAATTTACCGCATTGCCGAGATGCCGGTGCTGCTGGCAATTCCGCTGTTTACCTTCAGCGGCTATCTACTCAGCGAAGGCAAGGCCTCGCAGCGTCTGGTCCGTCTCAGTGATGCCCTGCTGAGCTGGCTGCCAGGCGGTCTGGCAATCGTCGCCCTGATCACCTGTGCCGCCTTTACCGCACTGACCGGCGCCTCCGGTGTCACCATCATCGCCCTTGGTGCGCTGTTGTACCCGGCCATGAAGGATGCCGGCTACGGGCAGCACTTCAGTCTTGGCCTGATCACCAGTTCCGGCAGCCTGGGCCTGCTGTTCCCCCCATCGATCGGTTTGATTCTGTACGGGGTCATCGCGCAGCAGTTGAATGTCGGAGCACCGATCGCCATTGAAGACCTGTTTCTGGCGGGACTGCTGCCCGGCCTGTTGATGCTGCTGTTGCTGTCCGGCTGGTGTATCTGGCGCAACCGTCATAACGAACTGAATGGCAAAAAATTTTCCTGGGTCGCCGCATGCCTCGCGATACGCGAAAGTTTCTGGGAACTGTTGCTGCCCGTGATCATTCTGGGCGGCATCTACAGTGGTTATTTCACAATTTCCGAGGCTGCGGCGGTTTCCGTACCCTACGTACTGATCACGGAATTGCTGATTCACCGCGATATTGCCCTGAAGCAGCTTCCCGACATCATGCGTGAATCGATGATGCTGGTGGGTGGTGTGTTGATCATCCTGGCCATCTCCCTGGTCTCCACCAATTATCTGATCGATACCGAAGTTCCTTCCCGATTGTTCGATCTGATCAAAAGCCACATCGACAGCAAACTGACATTCCTGATTTTGCTGAATGGCTTCTTACTACTGCTGGGCATGATGCTGGACATTTTCTCCGCACTGGTGATCATGGTTCCGCTGATCCTGCCCATTGCCGTCGGCTACGGCGTGCATCCTGTACATTTCGGCATTATTTTTCTGGCCAACATGCAGATCGGCTATTTTACCCCGCCGGTCGGCATGAACCTGTTTATCGCCAGCTACCGCTTCAACAAACCGATCATCGAACTCTATCTTTCGACCCTGCCATTCATGGTTATTCTGCTGATCGCCGTGTTGATCATCACCTACTGGCCCGATTTGTCGCTGGTGCTGCTGTCCAGCGACTGAACGGTGTCCCGCTGCATGCTGCTGACCATCCGGGCAAAATCATCCACCTGCCGCCAGTCGGTGAATTCCACGACGGCATTGGGGTCTGTGGGTCCCTTGCTCATCCACATGATCAGCCGGAT
>JANEMG010000233.1 GCA_024511045.1 Gammaproteobacteria bacterium
CGACTTTTCGTATGCCTACTTTGTTTCTCCTCTGCGCTATCGCACCCCGGATAAACAGTGCGGCCCTGGTCGCTACCGAGGACTAACCGCCTTCGCTTCGCTCTCCATGGCGGTCAGCGGTTGATGAAGAGCTTCCATCGTGTGCGATGCATTTCCACGGCATTGTTTTTCTGTCTGGCCAATTTTGCAGCCAGGCAGCCGGCCCTTGCCGACGACTGGATCTATACGGTCAGGCCCGGGGACAACCTCTGGAACCTGACCGAACAGTACCTTCGGGATATTTCCTATGTGAAAAAACTGCAGGATCTGAACCGGGTCAAGGATCCCTGGAATATTCCCCCCGGCAGAAAACTGAAAATCCCGTCCTCGTGGATAAAAAAATATCCCATGCTGGTGCGTGTGTTGAGCGTTAAGGGGACGGCCAGACTGATCGACGGACATGGCGGTTCGACGACGCCGGTGTCGCCGGGTGCGCTGGTGATCGCCGGTGATGCCATCGAAACCGGGGCCGACACGACGGTCGTACTGCAATTCATCGATGGTTCGAAACTGACCCTGCAGTCGGAAAGTCATCTGCAGTTCAAGGATCTGATGCTGTTCGATTACACTGGCATGATCGATACCCGGATGAAACTGCAGCGGGGCAGGGTGGAGACCCGGGTAACCCCGAACAAAGGCTCGGCGAACCGTTTTCAGATCATCACCCCGGCGGCAGTGACTGCGGTGCGAGGTACGGATTACCGCGTCAGCGCCGAGCAGGAAACCATTGTTTCCAGAACGGAAGTACTGGAAGGACTGGAAGGACTGGTGGGCGTGACCGGCAGCGGCAGACGCAGGCTGGTTCCGGAAGGTTATGGTACGGTGACCGTTGCCGACCGCCCCCCTGAGGCGCCCGTCGAACTGCTCGACCCTCCCGATACCCGGGCCATCCCGAAACTTTTCGAGCAGGTGCCGCTGCAATTCAGCATGCCGCCGTTGCCGTATGGCCAGGGGTATCGCGTGCAAATTGCCAAAACGGCAGCGTTCATGGAGGTGCTGTTCGACCGAAAATATTCCAAGGCGCTGATCAGGGGACCGGATCTGCCTGACGGTGACTACCAGTTGCGCGTCCGGGGCATCGACGAACAAGGACTGGAAGGCAAAAATGCCGCTCTCCCGGTACGCATCAATGCCCGCCCCGAGGCGCCCTTTCTTTTGCAGCCCAGACCCGAAAAAGGGGTTGTCGAGGAAACGCCGACCTTTGTCTGGTCTGGGCAGGAAAACATACAGGATTATCACTTCCAAATTGCCAGAAGCCGCAGTTTTCGAGAGCTGATCGTCGATATTGGCAATTACTCCGGAGTAAGCCTGACCGTGGAAAATCCAATGTCACTGGGAAAATATTACTGGCGGGTGGCTGCCGTCGATGCCCGGGAGGGCGACGGCCCCTTCAGTGATGCCCAGGGTTTCAGAAGAATCAACCCGGCGCCGGAAATGGAGGAGCCGGAAATTTCCGAGACGTTGCTGGTCATTCGTTCGAGAGCCGGACTGCCGGGACAGCGCTATCATTTTCAACTGGCTGAGGATGTGGAATTCACCAAACTGCTGCTGGATGAGCAGACGTCGCAGCCGAGAGTGGAAATACAGCGTCCGGACAGCGGTGAATACTTTGTCAGGGTCAGAACCATCGACCCCGATGGCTTTACCGGTCCCTTTGGCCAGGCGCAGACCATCGATATTCCCATGGAAGGTTTGTACTGGTGGCTGCTGTTGCTGCCCTTGCTGGCATTGATAGCCATCTAGGCTGGCATTGACACGGCCCCTTCATTTGATTTTCGGGTATCTGAAATGTT
Source organism: Gammaproteobacteria bacterium (assembly GCA_024511045.1). GTDB lineage: Bacteria > Pseudomonadota > Gammaproteobacteria > Methylococcales > Methylomonadaceae > JANEMG01. The sequence continues at coordinate 1,833 of JANEMG010000233.1, forward strand.
GCTTAAATACCAGACCACTGCAGGCAGCGCTGTCGAGTCAGGTGCGGAACCGGGATGAAGGGGGCGATCGCGGCCGGAAAAGACAAACGGCCTGGTCTTGTACTGGCTGTTTTTGCGGCTTTGCTCGCCTTTGCGTTGTTCCAGACGAATCTGCTGCAGCGCTGGGACAATCTGATTTATGATTTTGCCTTGCATACTTTTGAGCGGCCGGCAAATCCGGCGATCGTCATCGTCGCGATCGATGAACGCAGCTTGCAGCAATTGGGCCGCTGGCCCTGGCCGAGAAATGTTCATGCACAACTGCTGGACAGGCTCAGTGCCGTGGATGTCAAGGCTATCGGCATGGATATTCTGTTCATGGAGCCGGAACGCGGACAACCCGGTGCGGACCGGAGACTTGCCGAAAGCCTGCGTATCAACGGCCGTGTGGTCTTGCCGGTGCTTCTGGAAATGGACAATTCAGACCAGGGGCTGCACCTGCTGGAGCCGCTTCCGGAACTGGCGCGTGCGGCGGCGCGGCTCAGCCATGTCAACGTGGACATGGATGAAAATGGAGAGGTCAGGGAAATAACGCTGAATATCGCCTATGATTCCCGCCGGATACCGGCTTTTTCCCTGGCCGTGCTGCGGGTCGGGAAGGCGGAATGGCAAGCTGGTGATTTCGCAGCCGATGCCGCCGGCAATTCGGCGCTCTCCGCTGTTCTGAACAGAAACCGGCTGCGCATTCCCTTTGCCGGTCCTTCCGGGCATTTTCACCGGGTTTCCTATATCGATGTTTTGAACGATCCCGCGGTCGGCAGTTTTCTGCGCGACAAATTTGTCTTGGTGGGCATGACCGCGTCTGGCCTGGCGCAGAAATTTGCCACGCCGGCTTCGAAAAAAAATGCCCTGATGACCGGCATTGAACTGAATGCCAATGTCCTTGATGCCCTGCTGGCGGGAATCGTCATCAGTCCCATTGCCTGGCATTGGGGCGGGCTGTTGTCGGTTTTGCTGGTCTTTCCGCCCGTGATGTTCTACAACCTCCTGCCGCCACGGCATGTGCTGCTGGTCACGGTTTCGTTTGCTCTGCTGGCTTTCGCTGCCAGCATGGCCCTGCTGGAATTTTTCCATCTCTGGTATCCACCGCTGTCGGCAATGCTGGTTTTGCTGGCCAGTCACGGGCTTTGGAACTGGCGCCAACTGGAAGTGATTGCGGGATCGCTGTTCGCGGAAAAGGAAAAGGCCAACGCCACCCTGCATGCCGTTGGTGATGCGGTCATCGCAACCGATGTAAGAGGTCTGGTCGAATACATGAACCCGGTGGCGGAGGAGATGACCGGATATACTCTGCAGGAGGTGCAGGGTCAGCAGTTTACTGCGATCATCAGCGTCGCGAGCGACAGTCTGCGTTCCGAGTTCAATGTCCTGCGTACTGCCCTGATCCATGGCCGGAGGATTGAAAAATCGGATACGCATGTTTTGATCAACCGCTTTTGCCGCGAGTATGTGGTGCGACTGGTCGCCAAACCGATTGTGGGCATCACTGGCAAGGTGTCAGGGTTGATTTTTGCCTTCAGTGATATCTCTGAAATTCACGAAATCAGTCGCAGGATGTCCTATCAGGCCACCCATGACCCCTTGACCGATCTGCCAAACCGGCTGCTGCTTCGGGACAGGCTGGGCAAGGGCATCAAAACGGCACGCCGTTTCGGCAGCAACCTGGCGGTCCTGTTCGTGGATCTGGATCACTTCAAGAAAATCAATGATGGCCTGGGGCATGGCAAAGGGGATTTGCTGCTCATGCAGGTGGCGGAAAGGCTCAAGGACGGCATTCGCGAGATGGATACGACGGCGCGCTGGGGAAGTGATGAATTCGTCATTCTGCTGGAGAATATCACCCGGGAGCATGTGGTAGTAGAAATAGCCGCCAAATTTCTCAGGATGCTTTCCAGTCCCTATACCATGGAAGACCAGCAGTTTTTCCTGACCTGCAGCATTGGCATCAGCCTGTATCCGAAAGATGGTTACGATACCGACGATCTTCTGGCCTGCGCCGAGACGGCGATGCACAGGGTCAAGGAAAGCGGCGGCGATAATTTCAGTTTTTATTCCCTGGGATTGAATGAACGTGCCCGGGATCGTCTGATCATGGAGAAGGAGATTCATGATGCCCTCGATGGGCGGCAGTTCGAGGTGTTCTACCAGCCGCAGGTGAACCTGCAAAACGGACGAATAGTCGGCGCCGAGGCCCTGTTGCGCTGGCGGCATCCAGAAAATGGCATCATTCCCCCGGATGATTTTATTTCTCTGGCCGAAGAGGTCGGATTGATCATACCCATCGGCGAACAACTGCTCGACAGCGTATGCAGGCAAATCAGAATCTGGCAGGATGAAGGTTTACCCGCGATCAGTGTGGCGGTGAATCTGTCGCCGCGCCAGTTCATGCAGAAAGACCTGATAGAAAAGATTGACCGGACAATCGAAAGCCATCGAATCGAATCCAGAGCGATCCATGTCGAAATAACGGAAAGCCTGATGAGCCATATGCAAAACTAAAAATTGATTTTGGCTGGTTGAATGCTGCGCACCCTGTGGATGCGAATGATTCTCAATAATTACGTATTTCTATGGTGGATCCATTCTTCCGTCCAATATTTGTACAATTTCT